>JANYDP010000316.1 GCA_025363535.1 Verrucomicrobiota bacterium
TTCGGCTTGGGCGATTTGGGCGTCGCGCTTGACCTGGGCGATGCGCGGCTTGCCGAGCGCGTCGAGATAGCCCTGCGTGTCGCGAATGTCGCGGATGGTGAAGCTCACGATGCCAAGACCCATGTTCGCCATGTCGCCGGCGGCAACTTCCTGCACCTTGGAAGCAAAGGCATCGCGGTTCTGATAAATTTCCTCGACCGTCATTGTTCCAAGAATTGCGCGCAAATGGCCTTCGAGCGTTTGCATGGCGATGTTTTTGATGTCGTCCACGCCTTTGCTGAGAAATTGCTCGGCGGCGGTCGCGATGGAAATGTCGTCGCCCTTCACTTTGATCTGCGCCACGCCGTCCACTTTCACCGGCACACCTTTGCTCGTGTAAACTTCCGGCGTCTGCACATCAATGGTGAGCAGTTCGAGTGAAAGGATGTCCACCTTTTCTACGACGGGATAAACAAACGTGCCGCCGCCCTTGACGATGCGGAAGCCGCGCGCGCGGTCGGTGCCGTCCGGGTCGGCGTAGTGATGCTTGCGACCGGAGACAATGAGCACTTCGTTCGGCCCGACTTTCGTGTAGCGGCTCAGGATGACGGCGATGCCGATGAAGACCACCAGCGCGATGACGATGATGGCGATGAGAATGATGCCGCCGGAAAAAATGCCGGACAGTTCTGCAAGCATGGGGATCAGGTTCATAGATTTTTACTAAGTTGGGTTGAACGGAAAAATTATTCAGTCGGAGCGACGTAAAATTGCGAGCCGACCACGCGGGTGATGCGGACGAGCTTGCCGTTGCCGAGCGCGGTGTCGCCCTTTTCGAGACGCGCGGCGGCGGTGTAGCGCGAGCCACCCTGGACGTAGGCGATTTCACCCACGCCGTTCACCGGAATGGGCGAGATGATGGTGGCGGTCATGCCGGCGAGGCTGGCGACTTTGGATTCGCTGGAGCTTTGGGTGTGGCTGAACAGCAGGCGCAGCAGCCAGAACACGCCGAACGCGATGAGAAATCCGCCGAGCACAGCGAGCGGCGCGCTGATGATCGGCGGCTTGGTCGCATTGAACTGGGAGAGAATGATGCCGATGCCGCCGAACGCGGTGATGAACGAGGCGATGATCGTGGGACTCAGCACCGAGACGCCCGGCATGTCGCTGCTGTCCACGCCGGCTTCCGCGTGGCCGCCGCTGCCGCCGACGTGGCCTTCGTGACCGCCGCCAAAGATGTGCCCGAAGAAGGCGCTGAGCAGGGTGAAAACCAGACCGACCCCGAGGCAGATGATATAAACAATTTGTGTCATAACATTTGTGTTTGGTTCCCGGCCAAAGTAAATGCCCAATCAAACCGGCGCGCAAGTGGAAACCTAGTCGGAGATCGTTTGCAGGTGCGATGAAAAGCGGGTGAGGCCGGCGTCAAAGCGGGGCGCTTCGCTCCGCACTCCCGCAGATTTTCTCGGTGCGGCGGTCTGAAAAACGAACGGAGCGTCCGGCCACGCCCGACGCTCCGCCCCTTGATTACGCGAGTCGCAAAGTTTAGTGCACAACCGCCGCCGGTGCGGTGACCGGCTTGGAAGGAATCGCACTGACGAGATAAGTGACCAGGGAATTAATCTGCTCGTCGGTGAGAATTCCCCCTTCTGCCTGTGCGAAGGCCGGCATAAGACCGCCGGGTTTGCCGTGCGCGATCCAGTTGCGCCAGATCTCCGGGGTGGTGGCGTAGGGCAGCTTGTGCAGATCCGTCACCATCGTCGCGCGATTTTTGGCTTCATGACAAATGCCACAGACCTCGGTGTAAAGCGCGATGCCGGTTTTGTCCTTCGCCGGTGCCGCGTGGCAGCTTGCGCAATCGCCCTTGAACACCGCCTGCCGGTCGGCGATGGCGAGCTTCTGGTTGGCTTCCCGATCCATGGCGGTCATCGGGCCCGGCGTGGCGGACGGCGGCAAAACGTTGCCTTGGACGGTGAGTAATTTGCTGCCCTTGTCACTGTTGACGGTCAGGGTTTTTATTTTTGCCCCAACCACCCCGGCCACATTCATGGTGGCGCTGATCTGGCCGTTCGTGCCGGGCGCGATGTGCCACGGCTGCTCCGGCAGTTTCGCCACGGTGCAACCGCACGAGGTGGAGACGCTGTTGATCGTGATGGTCTCCGTGGAAATGTTGGTCAGATTGAAGGTGAACTGCGCCTGCGGCGTGCCGTTCGGCACGGTCACTTCCTTGCGCTCCGCATCCCAGACAATCAAACCATCCAAGCCCGGGAGACTGGGCGGCGGGAGCACGGGCGGCGGCACCTGGATCGGCGGCGTGGTCAGGGGTGCGGGCTGCTGGGCGAAGGTGTTTGCGGCGATCAACAGGCCGGCCACTCCGAGCAGCACCAGCCGGGGACAAGGAAATGTTTTCATGCGCGGAAAAAACTACACCGCCCGCAAGGCGCATGGCGAGTTAGAAATTGCAGTTTCCGGCGTGCCCTTTTTTCGGCGCGGGGTTGTCAAATTTCAGGGATTGCTAAATAGG
>JANYDP010000376.1 GCA_025363535.1 Verrucomicrobiota bacterium
CCGCCCTTGCGCGAGTCGGCCATGGAGACGAGGCCGTAGCCCAACTCGATTTGCAACGTGTCGAGGGTGAGGAGAGCTTCGAGTTTTTCACCCGCCTTGGCTTCCGCCGCTGTCGCCGCGCCAGCGGGGGCGGCCTTGGGATCAGGGGGTTTTCCACTCATGCCCCCGGCGGTGGCAGGCGAACTGGCGGAGCCAAGTTCCGGCATGCCATGTTTGTGAATCGTGTAGGAAAGCAGCCCACAGATGACGGCCAGCGTGAGAAACGGCAGCATCGGCAGCCCGGGAATAATGGCCAGCACTCCGAGCATCCCCGCGAGCAGCGTCAGCGCCTTGGGATAGAACAACAACTGCCGGCCCAGCTCGCGGCCCAGATCATTTTTTGAAGTCGCGCGGGTCACCAGAATACCGGCGGCGATGGAAGTAATCAGCGCGGGGATTTGCGAAACGAGTCCGTCACCGATGGACAGCAGCGTGAAGCGCTGCAAGGCTTCGCCCATCGTCATGCCCTTTTGCATGATGCCGATGGCGAACCCGCCGACGATGTTGATGATCGTGATGAGAATCGCCGCGATGGCGTCGCCGCGCACGAA
Organism: Verrucomicrobiota bacterium; assembly: GCA_025363535.1. GTDB lineage: Bacteria > Verrucomicrobiota > Verrucomicrobiia > Limisphaerales > CAIQOK01 > CAIQOK01. The sequence goes on from JANYDP010000376.1 coordinate 591, forward strand.
TTTGCTGGCCCCGTCCATCGCGCCGTAAAAGTCCGCCTCCTCCTCGACGCTCCGGCGACGGCTGCGCGCCTCGGCTTCATTGATGAGGCCGGCATTGAGTTCGGCGTCAATCGCCATCTGCTTGCCGGGCAGCGCATCCAACGTAAAACGCGCCGCGACTTCCGCGATGCGGCCCGCGCCCTTGGTGATGACGATGAAATTGATCAGGACGAGAATCAGGAAGACGACCATGCCGACGACGTAATTGCCGCGCACGACGAAGTTGCCAAACGCCTCGATGATGTGACCCGCGAAACCATCGAGCAAAATGAGCCGCGTGGAAGCAACGTTGAGCGCGAGCCGGTATAGCGTGATGAACAGCAGCAACGTGGGGAAGCCGGTAAATTCTGCCGGATTGCGTAGGTAAAGAATGACCAGCAACGTCAGCAGCGACAGGGCGATGCTCAGGGTCAGCATCAAGTCCAGCAGGATTGGCGCGACCGGCAGGATCAGCAAAAGGATCGTGCCGAACAACGCCACCACCAGCCACAAATCGCCGTAACGAAGCAGCTTTCTTAGTTTCTCGCTCAGTGTGCCCATGTCTTTTTTACAGCCGGATTTTGTTCCGCATCAGCGCGGCGGCCGGTTAAAACGACCTGACCCGCAAGCCTGACTTAGCAGGAGCGCGGCCAAGTGGTTTTTATTCGGGGTGGGAAGACGAAAGGCGGTCGGGGAGGGATGCGTCAGCAAAAGTTTGGTGTCATGGACTGCGCCGGCAGAGCGGTAGCGGCGCCGGCGCTTTCGCACGACGTGCCGTCTCCGAAAAATTGAGCGCCCTCCACAAAGCGGGGTCGCGCTGCGCTTGCCCCCGCAGTCCAAGATGTCGTCAGGACTACGTTGCTGCTTGTGGGAAAACAACCGAGCAACCAAACCGTTTGGTTTGGTTGCTTGTTCCTTGGATGTTCAAATTACTTCGCCGTGACGACGGCGAAATTCTTTTTGCCTTTGCGCAGCAGGAGGTGTTTGTCGAATTGCAAATCTTTCAAAGTCACCGCGCGCTGGAAATTGGTTTCGCGGACGTTGTTCAAATAAACCCCGCCGCCTTCGATGTCTTTTCGCGCCTGGCCTTTGCTGGCGCCCAAACCGGAGTGAACCACCAAATCCACGAACGTCATGCCGGAGCCATCCAGCTTGATCCGTTCAATTTCTTTCGTGGGAATTTCGCCGATGATGTCGTTGAAGGTGGCTTCGGAAATGCCCGCGAGTTCGCCGCCAAACAAAATTTCGCTCGCGCGGATCGCTTCCGCAGTAGCGAGTTCACCGTGGATCATGTCGGTCGCGGCTTTGGCCAAGGCTTTGTGCGCTACGCGGGCGCCGGGGTTTTCCGCGTGCTGTTTTTCCAGCGCGGTGATTTCTTCCTGCGTCAGGAAGGTAAAGTATTTCAGGTAGCGGATGACGTCGCGGTCGTCGGTGTTGACCCAGAATTGGAAAAATTTATAGACGCTGGTTTTCTTCGGATCAATCCAGATGGTGCCGGTTTCGGTTTTGCCAAACTTGGTGCCATCCGCCTTGGTGACGAGCGGGAGCGTGAGGCCGAACGCGCGAACGCCCAGCTTTTTGCGGATGAGATCCGTGCCGGCGGTGATGTTGCCCCATTGATCGCTGCCCCCAATCTGGAGTTCGCAGTCGGCATCGCGGCGCAACACCATGAAATCAAACGCCTGCAGCAGCATGTAGCTGAATTCGGTGTAGCTGATGCCTACGTCGCGGTCTTCCATGCGGGCGCGGACGGATTCCTTGGCGACCATCTGGTTGACGGTGAAATGCTTTCCGATGTCGCGGAGGAAATCGAGGAACGAAATGTTGCGCGTCCAACTGGCATTGTCCACGAGACGCGCGGGATTCTGCTTGGTATCGAAATCAAGCCAGCGTTTCAACTGCGCGCCGACGCAGGTGATGTTGTGCTGCAAAATCTCCTGCGTGAGAAGCTGGCGTTCCTGCGTTTTCCCGCTGGGATCGCCAATGGAACCGGTCGCGCCGCCAGCGACGGCGATGGGATGATGACCGAACAGTTGGAAGCGCCGCAGCGTAAGCAGCGGCACGAGACTGCCGACGTGGAGACTGTCGCCGGTCGGATCGAAGCCGCAGTAAAGCGTGGTGGGCGCGGCGAGGCGCTTGGTCAGCTCCACCGTGTCCGTGCAATCGGCGACGAGGCCGCGCCATTGCAGTTCATCCAGGATGTTCATCGCGCAGAGACTAAGTCGCGGCGGGCTGGTTGCCAATTTGATTTGCAGCCGATCGCGCAATGGCTGCGGACTCGAAGCTTGGGGCTATTGCTTGATGACCTTCACTTCGCCTGTCTTTGGATCATAATCCAGCCGCGTGCCGAAGGGGGTGGCCGGAATCTTGGACAGGAATTTTTTCTCGACCAGCTCGTTGAGATCCTTGGGAAAACTGCCCTGATCGGCTTGGAACATTTGAATCGCCGACTTCACCGACGCGATGTCAATCGTCTTCACGGCCGACTGCTCGGCCTTGGCCATCGCGCCGACATAATCTGCCGGTGCCGTCACCACACTGCCACCGGTCGTGTTGGTGGATGGGGCTGGCGCGTTGGATTTGTCGCCGCAGCCGGTCAGCGCCAAGCTTGCGGACAGACCCAGCAGGATCGGGAGAAAGGTTGATGGCTTCATAGTGAGAAAATTTTTGCAGCTTGCGCCGGGCAAGCAAGCCCAATTTGTTTGGCCCGCAGGGAGCCGTCAGTGCCAAAGTTTCCAGAGTTTCCCCTTCGTCCGGTGTCCGCTATGCTCCGTAACTCTGGCATGACGGATACGCGCATTGAAGAAATCAAGTCTCTGCTCCCGCAAGCACTGCTCCCCGACTGGGTGCGGCTCGGCTCGCGGCTCGTGCGGCTTTTGCGCGACCAACATCATCCGCAAACTCACGATGCCATTTTGAATCGGCTGCTCGCGCAAGTCCGCGCTTCCGTGACGTTGCGAGAAGAACGGCGGTTGAATGTGCCGCGCATCAGCTATCCGCCGGAGCTGCCCATCACCGCGCGGAAGGACGACATCGTTGCCGCGATTCGCTCGAATCAAGTCGTCGTCATCGCCGGCGAAACCGGTTCGGGCAAGACCACGCAAATTCCCAAGATGTGTCTCGAAGCTGGCTTGGGCATCGAGGCGAAGATTGGATGCACCCAGCCGCGTCGCGTGGCCGCGCTTTCCATTTCCCGCCGCATCGCGGAGGAACTCAACGTTGGCTGGGGCCGCGAGGTCGGCTGCAAAATTCGTTTCGACGACCGCTCCAGCGCGCAGACTTACATCAAGCTGATGACCGACGGCATCCTGCTCGCCGAGACGCAGGGCGATCCGCTGCTTTCGGAATACAACGCCATCATCATTGACGAAGCGCACGAACGCAGCCTGAACATTGATTTTCTCCTCGGCTATCTCAAGGGTCTGCTCGTCAAACGGCCCGACCTCAAGCTCATCATCACCTCCGCGACGATTGACACCGAGACCTTTTCCCGCGCCTTCAACAACGCGCCGATCATCGAAGTCTCCGGACGGCTCTATCCGGTGGCCGTGATTTATCAGCCGCTCGACTCGGACTCCGAGGAACGCGGCGACCTGACCTACATTGACGCCGCCGTGCGCGCGGCGGAACAGGTCTTGTGCGAACCGGGCAACGGCGACGTGCTAATCTTCATGCCGGGCGAACGCGACATTCGAGAGACGAGCGATTTGCTGGAAGGCCGTTTCGGACGCGAGGCGGAAATCATTCCGCTCTTCGGACGACTCAGCGCAGGCGAGCAGCAACGGGTGTTCTCGCCGTCGGAGCATCGCAAGATCATCGTCGCCACGAACATTGCCGAAACTTCACTGACGCTTCCCGGAATTCGTTACGTCATTGATTCCGGTCTGGTGCGCATGAGCCGCTACAATCCGCGCACGCGCACGCAGCGATTGCCCGTTGAACCCATTTCCCAAAGCAGCGCCAACCAGCGCAAGGGTCG
>JANYDP010000426.1 GCA_025363535.1 Verrucomicrobiota bacterium
CGCCGACGCAATTCCATCGCAGCATACGGAATCGCCAGCGGCACGCTCACACCCCAATCACATGCACTGTTCATCCAAAGTCGTTCGCCGCTGTAGCGTTCGATCATGTCCACGGCGCGGGCGGCGGTGCATTTGGTTTCCGGATAAAGCGTCATGCCGGCCCAGAAACCGGCATCGAGGACCATCTTCACGGTGTGTTCCTCAACATGATCAATCAAACAGCGTTCGGGCTTGATGCGGCTGTCGGCGCGCAAGACATCGAGGATGAGTCGCGTGCCTTTGAGCTTGTCTTCGAGATGCGGCGTGTGGACGAGGATGAGTTGGTGGTGGCGCGCAGCGAGGTCCACGTGCATTTCCAGCACCTTCATTTCGTTGCGCGAGTTCTTGTTCAACCCGATCTCACCGATGCCAATCACGTTCGGGCGCTCAAGAAAGTCCGGGATGAGCGCAATGACATCGCTCGCGAGCTGCACATCTTCAGACTCTTTGGGATTGATGCACAGCCAGGAGAAGTGTGGCAGACCAAACTTCGCAGCGCGCTTGGGTTCGTGTTCGGTCAACTGACAGAAGTAATCGTAAAAACCGTCCGCCGAACGACGATCAAAGCCCGCCCAGAACGCCGGTTCGCAAACCGCCGCGCAGCCCGCGACCACCATCTGCTGATAATCATCCGTGACCCGACTGACCATGTGGGCATGTGGTTCAATATAGCGCATGAGTTGGTTGATGGTTTTTGGTTAATGGTTGATGGATTTCAACGACGGACGCCCTGCTCAAGAAGTGAAGCTCGAAGTCCACTGAGCATTTTACCCTGCTTCTCGGCAGCGGAGTAAAGTTGCTTGAATTCATCGTTGCTAAGAAAACCTTGGTTGCGCCCGATAAATGATTGCGACACGACTTCAAATAGTGAGCCGCTGGCAATTTCGACAAAGCGGGCGAAGCTTGGCCACGAAGATCGGGAACTTCCCTCAGCCAGATTCGATGAGATAGACACGGCAGCGCGGCGCATCTGGTTGGTAAGTCCGAATTTTTCCGGGTCGGGGAAGTGACGAGTCACCGCGTACACGAGGTCGGCAAAGCTGATCGCCTCCTGCCAGGTTTCAAGTTTTTCAAAGTTAAACATAATATCCGACGATCAAGGTTTAAGTTTGTTGCGCAACGAATCGGGGTTGCTTTTCCATCAACCATCAACTTTCAACCCTCAACCATTTCCCGGCCACGCTCCACAAGCCGCCTTCGTTGTCGCCGCCGGAATGGGTTCGCTCGTGGGATCACTGAGGCAGGCGAGCACCCGTTCAGCCCGCACGCCTTGACCCGCTTGAAGTTCCGGCAGGGCCTGCATGAAGGCGTGGAAACGAAAATCCGTTTCTCCTTCCGCACGTTCAAGCCGGTCAAGAAACGCGGCCAGATCAATCAGTTTGGCACGCGCTTCGAGGTAGTACAGATCAAGCAACTGGCGACGATTCATGATGCCGACATCATTTCAATCCAGCACCACGATCACAAGGGAACAATTTCTCACCACCCAGACCGACTCCCCCACGAACACGCTTTCCTTCCCGATCACAATCCGCTAGTTCTAGGTGCCGACCAGCGTCCCGGCCATTTCATGCTGAAAGTCAAAGACACACTTCGGGCCACGGTGCATCTGAGTTTCGATGGCCGCGTGTTCAAGATCTATCACGGGCCGGACGCCCGCGTGCGCTTTGATAACGAAGTCCGCGTGCTCCGCCATCTCGCTGCGCACGGCTGCGGCTTTGTCCCCCGCCTGCTGGAAGCCGACGCCGACAAGCTCCGCATCATCACCACCAACTGCGGCGGCCGCGTGGAGCATCTGGACGAACCCCGGATGCGCGCACTCTTCGCCGAGTTGGAAGCTTTCGGAGTACATCACGATGATGCCGACATGCGCAACGTCACTTACCGCTCGTCCGACGGTCGTTTCTGCGTGATTGATTTTGAATTCGCCACCCTTCTCCCACAGCCTCAGTAACAGCCGAACGACATGCAACCTGCAACCAACGCCGCCGCCCAGCATCTCAAATGGTTCGGCCGCACCGACCGCGGCAAAGTCCGCGCCAACAACGAAGACGCCTTCCTCGGTCTTCAATTCGACGGCCTCGAAACCCATCACCTCGGCAAACTCGGCTCCGCCTCCCTCGTCAATCACGACTTCGCCTTCGCCGTGAGCGACGGCATGGGCGGCGCCAAGTCCGGTGAATACGCCAGCAAGATTGCCGTCGAGAAGATCACCCGTTTACTGCCCCGTTCCTTCCGGCTCGGGGCCGCCGGAATGCATACCGCCTTCCAGGATGTGCTGGCCGAACTCTTTTCTCAGGTACACCGGCAGCTTGTTTATCTGGGCCGCTCCTATGATGAATGTGCCGGCATGGAAACCACCCTGAGCCTCTGCTGGTTCACCCCGGGCTGGATGTATTACGCCCACATCGGCGACAGTCGCATCTATTATCTCCCCGCCAAGGCGGATAAAGTCCGGCAACTCAGCCAGGACGACACCCATGTCGGCTGGCTCTTTCGCAATGGCAAGTTGAACGAACGCGAAGCCCGCAATCATCCCCGCCGCAACGTCCTTCAAAAAGCCCTCGGCGGCGGCAACCAATTTGTGGATCCCCAAGTCGGTGCCGTCGCCTGCGAACCCGGCGACCTCTTCCTCCTTTGCTCCGACGGTTTAACCGAAGGGCTTTACGATCATCATCTGCCCGAGCAGTTGCGCGCCCGCAATTCCCCCGATCTCAGCAACAACCCCGCCCATCGGCTCGTGGAAATGTCCCTCACCAACGATGGCCGCGACAACACCACCGCCCTCGTCATTCAACTGCTGTGAAAACCGAGGCGTTTAGATTAAAGCCCGCCAAGCCAAAACGCTTTTCATTCCGTGTTCCTGTCCTAAAGATTTACTTTAACCCGCCCTTCAACTCCAACCGCAACTTCGAAGTTTTCTGGGGCGAGTCCAAGACATGCTCGCGCGAAATCGGACGGAGCGCGTTGTAGCGTCAGGCATCTTGCCTGACGTAAAAGGCGCGCATCTTGC
>JANYDP010000455.1 GCA_025363535.1 Verrucomicrobiota bacterium
TGGCTGCTGGGCTTGGTGACCGGCGCCACCATGGGCGGCCTCATCCATGTCCTCCTCGTCATCGCCATTGTGATGGTTCTGCTTCGCATCATCTCTGGAAAAAAACCGATATGAATACTAAAATTATAATTGCCGTCCTGCTCATCACCCTCGGGATCGTGGTGCTCGCCTACTCGGGATTGAGCTTCACGACGCCGGGAAAACCCGTCGAGTTCCTGGGGATGCACATCGCCACCACCGACAACCATTTCATCCCGCCCGCCGCCGGCGCACTGGCGCTCGTGGGCGGCATCATGCTGCTGCTCGTGAAAACCAAGAGCGTTTGACGAACGGAGTCAAAAACCGGCGGCAGCTCGATTGAAGAACAATATAACCAAACTCATGCCTCGCCCCCTTGCTTCTGAAATCAGTCCGCCGGCCGCCGTCCTGGTCGGCTTTCGGATCTTGAAAGGCAGTAAAGTCGTGCGCCCTGGCGATTTCGTCGTCACGGCCCCAGCCGGGAAATTGCCGTGAACCAACTGAGGCACCTCGGCCAGAGTTGCGTCCGCTGGGTCAAGCAGCTCTGCCGGTTGCCGCACACGATTGCCACCATCGCCCGGCACCGGCGGGAACAGGCCGTCCGGGATGAAATGGAAACAGAACGGCTCGACCGGATTTGCAATCCCTCTAAGTATCTCGGGAAATGACCCTGCTTCGCCCGGTCTGGCCGAGGTGGGCCTCCGGCAGCGCCGTTCCCGCCGCGCGCGACGGAACGGCATGGGGTGTTCACTCCATATACGGATGACTCAACTTGGTGGAAACTGGCGCGGGTTATGGTCGCGGCTGAATTGATTTCGAGATAAAGCTTTCCGCCATCCCACACCGACATCAGCATGACATCAGCATGACATCATGAAGCAAAAGAATCTAATTCGGCTGTCCCAGCAATATGAGGCTGCGCTGGAAACACATTTCAAGCGCGGGCCGGGCGCGAGCCTGGCCCCGGCGTTGAAGCTGGGGCGCGCGGCGGTCGTGCTGAAACTGGACACGCTGGCGCTGGCGCGGATGCATGAGCAGGCGCTGCTGGCGCTGGGTTTGTCCGGGAAGAAAAACGCCTTCGTCAAACTGGCGCGGACCTTTTTTACCGAGGCCAATGCGGTCATCGAGCAGACGCACCGCGCCGCGCAGGAGGGCAAGGCCAGCTTGAGCCGGTCGCAGGCCGCGCTCGGTTTGCGCACGGAGGAACTGGCCGTCTCCAACCGCGAACTGCTACGCGGCGTCGCCCAGCGCAAGGTGCTGGCGGATGCCGCCACGAAAAACGGCCAGCACTACAAGGATAGCCTGAAGGAATCGCTCCAGTTGCAGAAACAGTTGCGAAAACTGACGCACCGCGTGATCGGGGAGCAGGAAGACGAACGCCACCAGATCAGCCGCAAACTTCAGAATGAGATCGCCCAGACGCTGCTCGGCATCAATGTCCGGCTGCTCTCGTTGAAACAGCAGTCCCGGGGCAACACCAGGAATTTCCGGAGTGCCATCGCCAGCACTCAACGATTGGTTTTAAAATCAGCCCATTCCGTGAAGCGGTTCGCGCGCGAACTCGACATCCCGCAGCCAACGTAACATGATTGATCCGTCACAACGCTTTGAGGCGGTGTGCCACCGAACTCCCCGCTGCTGCGGGGCTTTGCTGACATGATCATGAAAACGAAATCCAAAGAGAAACAACGTCCGAAAAATTCCGCCGGCACTCCTCGCAGGACAACCCCCGCCGCGACTGCCGCTGTTTCATTTCCCATCATCGGCATCGGCGCTTCCGCCGGTGGACTCGAGGCCTTGGAACATTTTTTAAGTCATGTGCCGAGAAACAGCGGCATGGCTTTTGTCATCGTCCAGCATTTGGATCCGACGCGCAAAGGCATCATGCCCGAACTGCTCCAGCGCAACACCAGCATGAAAGTGATCCAGGTCAAGGATCGCACCTTTGTCCAGCGGAACTGCGTCTATGTGATCCCGCCGAACAAGGATATGTCCATTTTGCACGGTGTTCTGCACCTGCTCGAACCGGCATCGCCGCGCGGACTGCGTTTGCCGATTGATTTCTTTCTCCGCTCCCTCGCGCAAGACCAGCAGGAACACAGCATCGGTGTGATTCTTTCAGGCATGGGCTCCGACGGCACGCTGGGGTTGCGGGCAATCAAAGAGAAGGCGGGCGTGGTGCTGGTGCAGGATCCGATGACGGCAAAATTCGACGGTATGCCGCGCAGCGCGATTGATTCCGGCATGGCGGATATTGTGGCGCCCGTGGACGAACTGCCCGCGAGGATTTTTGCGTATCTCCGGCGCACTCCGCTGGTCGCCGGCTCGGAAGCGGTGCTGGAAGAAAAAACGCAGGGCGCGCTGGAGAAGGCGATCATCCTGCTGCGCACCCACACCGGCCACGATTTTTCGCTCTACAAGAAAAATACTTTCTATCGCCGGATTGAGCGGCGTATGGGCATCCACCAGATTGGCAAGATTTCCGGTTATGTCCGCTACTTGCAGGAAAATCCCCAGGAACTGGATCTGCTGTTCAAGGAACTGTTGATCGGCGTGACGAATTTCTTCCGCGACCCCGCCGCGTGGGACGACTTGCGCAAAAGAATTCTTCCGGCGCTCATCGCCAGCCGGCCCGATGGTCAGATGTTGCGCGCGTGGGTTCCCGGCTGCTCCACCGGCGAGGAAGCCTATTCGCTGGCCATGGTGTTCAAGGAGGCGATGGACAAGGTCAAGTCCCGGAAGAAAATCAAATTGCAGGTTTTCGGCACCGACCTGGACAAGGATGCCATTGACAAGGCGCGTCAGGGCATCTACCCGGAAAATATCTGCGCGGACGTGGCGCCGAAGCAGCTGCGCCGGTTCTTCAAGAAAGATGAACACGGCTGCCGCGTGACCAACGAGATCCGGGAGATGGTGACGTTTGCCCCGCAGAGCCTCATCATGGATCCGCCTTTCACCAAGCTGGATATTTTAAGCTGCCGCAATCTGCTGATCTATCTCGCCCCGGAGATGCAGAAGAAACTCATGCCGCTGTTTCATTACAGCTTGAGTCCCGGCGGCATCCTGTTTCTTGGAAGCGCGGAGACGGTGGGAAATTTCACCGACCTGTTCACCCCGCTCAACAATAAATTGCGCATTTTCCGGCGGGTGGAATCCGCCGGGCGGGCCGATCCCATCGCATTTCCATCGTCCTTTGCTTCTCCCTTGCCAGACGGGGACGAGCCGCGCCCGGCCACCAAACCGCAGTTGAGCCTCCAGTCACTCGCGGATCAGTTGGTGTTGGAACATTACTCGCCGCCGTCGGTGCTCGTGAATGACAAGGGCAACATTCTTTACGTCAGCGGACGCACCGGAAAATATCTCGAACCCGCCGCCGGCAAGGCCAACTGGAACATCTTTGCCATGGCGCGTGAAGGTTTGCGCTACGAACTCGGCAACGCTTTCCACAAGGCGCTTGAGCAAAAAGATTCCGTGGTTGTCCGTGGAATTTCGGTCGGGACGAACGGCGGGAAACAATATGTGGATTTCACCGTTCAGCGGCTCGAAGAACCGGAATCACTGCGCGGACTGGTGATGATCGTGTTCACTGACGTGGCCGTGCCGGTGGAAATAACCGTGTCAAGCCATTCGGGAAAAGCAGGAAAAAATTCAGCCCGCACCGCGAAGCTGACGGAGATGGAACGGAAATATC
>JANYDP010000460.1 GCA_025363535.1 Verrucomicrobiota bacterium
GCGATCACGCATGTGGATTACTCGGCGCGCATCCAGACTGTCGAGCGCGCGGGCAATCCGCTGCTTCACGATTTGCTGCTGTGCTTCGAGCAGGCGACCGGCTGCGGCGTGCTGGTGAACACCTCGTTCAACGTGCGCGGCGAGCCGATTGTCTGCACGCCCGACGATGCCTACCGCTGTTTCATGAACACCGAAATGGATTTCCTCATCCTGGGAAGTTTCGTGATCGAACGCACCGCGCAACCCCGGCAACAGACACAACGCCGTGTCGCACCGCAGGCCGATTGAAATGAAACTCCGCTTCAAAGAAGACCCGAGAGAATGGCGCAAGCAGGCGCTGCTTACCGCGCTGGGCCTGGCGCTTGTGAGTTCGGTGCTGCGGTGGCGGCACGTGCTGACAACCAAAATCTGGCTTGTTGTTCTGGTGGTGCTGGGAATTGTGGCCGTGTGCGCGCTGCTACAGCCACGCTGGTTTCGCTGGTACTATCGACTCTCGATGCGGCTGGGATTTGCGATCAGCCAGTTTGTCGGACGCGTGGTTTTGCTGGGCGTTTTTATTTTCATCGTGACGCCGCTGGGCTGGCTGTTGCGGCTGGCCGGCAAGGATCCGCTGCAGCTCAAACGTCCGCGCGACGCGGCGACTTACTGGCAGTCCGCCAAAGAAGCCGGACCGTTGGATCGCTTGTTCTGAGGCGCGATTTCACAGACTCAAATGTATGAAGCAACTGATCCAAGAATTCCTGACCCTGCTGTGCCAGGAGAAAAAATGGTGGTTGATCCCGCTTGCGGTGCTGGTGCTGGTCGTGGTCGTGCTGATGTTGTTCAGCGGCGGTTCCGTGCTGGCGCCGATGATGTACCCCTCGAAGTGACCGCGACGTCAGGGTTGCGGCGCGTTTTTTTTCTGATCCAGCATCAAGAGAAGTTCCCTGTAGATGCTCGCGTATTGACCGCTGTTGGCGATGCCGTTCTCGACCAGCCTGCGCGCTTCCGCTTCCCGTCCGGTCTTGAGCAGAGACACGAACAAGGCCTGATCCGCCGCCACCAGTTCAAAGCCGCCGAGCTTCTGTCGGCTCGCGTTCAGGAAAGGAATCGCCTCGGCGAACTCGCCGCGAAGCTGATAGAGCCGGCCGGTGTAGCGCTCCGTTAAGCCCGTCTGCGAAAATCCCCGCTGCAACAAAAACTTCCCCTGCTCGATTTCCCCCAACGCCTGCGCGCGTTCTGCTTCGTTCAACTTGCCCGCCAGTTTTTCACGGCAGGCCAGCGCGAAATACACGTACTCCATGTGCCACGAGGTGTATTCGGGCACGGACTGCTGCGCGATCTGAAACAGTTTCAACGCCTCGTCGTATTTTTTCTCGCGCATGTACTGTCGCGCGACCATGCCGGTGATGGGCCGCTTGCCGCCGGCGTGCGGCGTTTCCGATTCCCATTCGCGCACCACGGTTTTCACCTCGGGCGACAGGGTGTCCGTGAAGGCGGTGGTTTTTTCCGTGAACCGCTGATACGCCTCGGCATTGTGCGACCGCATGAAGCTGACGTTGAACAGCACCCACATCGTGTGATCCACGCCGTAACGATCCAGCGGGTTGTCGCCCAATTCCTCCGCGTATTTTTCCCACGGCCCAATCCGCGCGAACTGGGCATCAGACAAATTCGCCGCGCCGGGCGTCTGCCGCAACGTGGCGACAAGCGCCTCCGCCATCAACGCCTGGCCGCGCAAGGTCGGATGAACGTGATCGTCCAGCAACTCCCAACCAATCGAGCCGCCGGGACTGTTCGTGCGAAACGCGCCCTCCATGTCGCAAACGGGTGTGTTGAATTTCGCCGCCGTGGTGCGGAGGGCGGTTTGTTGAAGACTGGTCGCGCGCCACGGCATCGAATCCAGATCGCGCGCGGCCACGAACTCGGTTTGGGCCTCATTGGTTTTGCCGAGGGCGAACAGCGCGCAGCCGTTCAGGAAATGCGCGCGGGCGTGTTGCGGTACGAGGGAAATCGCGGCGGCGAGATTCGTTGCCGCGGCTTGCGGATTGGAAGACAGGAAGGCCGCGCCTTCATCGAGCAACGCGCGGACGCGGTTTTGATTTTCCGTCATCAAATTGTCCGCCTGATCTTCGCCGATGGGTGCGAGGTCGCGTAGGTTTGAGGGGAGAGTGCATACGATGGCCGGGACGCCGCGCTGCTGACAGCGCACCAGCATTTCGCCGACGTTCGCGCTGAGATTGTCGGCGGCGGATGTCCGGATCGGATCATCGGGCGCGGTGTAGCTGGTGGCGGCCATGATTTCCATGAGCGTCTTGCCCTTGAGTGATTCCTCGGAATGGAAATGGCGACTGAACAATTGCACGAGCGCGAGCGAGCGGCCGAAGCGCGTCAGCTTGAGCCGCGTGATGCCCGTGCCGCCGCGACTGATGGAGTTCACGCCGTACGCTCCGAAGAATTCATTGTGGCCGGTGTGGATGATGACGAGGTCGGGTTCAAAATTCAGTGCCTCGGTCATCATGCCCAGCACGGGAAAACTGGCGACGGCGGTGGTGCCGAGGTTGATGATCTCGACCTTCCGATCCGGCCAGGCGGCGGTCAGCATTTTTTGCAAGAACGCGGTCGAGGCAAGGTTGCGCGGCTGCGGGTAGCCTTTCGCGGCGGATTCGCCGACGAGGAAAATGCGGAAGACGCCCTTGGGTTTTGGATCAATGAAATTGTATTGTTTGTTGTAGCCGGGCCGCGACTGGTTCGCGAAAAAATAACTGATCGCCCCGGCCTGGTCGGAAATCACCAACGAACCGCCGGGAACCGTGCCGGCCTTCCGCAGCATCGGCGCGTCGCCGCCCTGACCGGACAAGCGCATGGCACCTTCCACGGCGAGCAGCAGCAGGATGGGCAACACGAGTAGCACGAGGCCGAACAACAATTTCTTTTGTCGCGAGAGTGTCGGTCGGGGCGGCGGCGGCAATTTTTTCTTCATCAATTATTTCCCGGAGTTTGGCTGTCCCGACATTTTGCCTGAATCGGGCGGCGGACAAAATAGAAAAGCCGTTGTCCGCGCGGACAACGGCTTTGAAAAATCCCAGCCAATTGATTTCCGTCAGGGCTTGTAGGTGGTCCTTTCGGCGAGCCAGGTCAGGTCGCCGTCTGGTGGGGGATCCGCCCGGATGCCGCTGGCGGTGTTCTGGTCGAGCACGTTTTTATCCTTCCACTTCTTGGTGATGGAATGCCCGTCGGCAAAGGACAATCCGCCCGCATTGTTGTGATAGGAGGCGGGGAAATCCTTCCACACGTTGGGGAAATCCGGCTGAACCACGAACCAACCATCGTTGATTGTGGTGGAGCGCTCGTCAATCGTCACCCAAGTTTCGGTGGGTTGGCGGATGGAGGATTGCTTTTTGAAAATGACGTAGGGGGTGTTGAGCAAGCCTTCGGTGTTGATGGGATTCATCCACGCGTTCATGGACATGCTGCGGTTGTTTTTGCTGCGGTCGCCCGGGCACTTGTAAATTTCAAGGCTCTTGGTGTAGGGAAACAGCAGTCCGTTGCGAATGAGTTCATCCTGGTCATCGGCCGCCGCGCCGAGCACCCAATTCGCATACATGCCGCCCGGCAGATAGTTGGCGAGAACGGGAACGGTGTGCGTGATTACAGCGGTGCCACCAGTGGCGACGATTTTGTCGCTGTTGTCGCCAGAGTACATGAACCAAGACATCTGAAGTTGCCGGAGGTTGTTCACGCATTGAATGGCCTGCGCCTTGGTCTTGGCCTTGGCCAGCGCGGGCAGCAACATGCCGGCGAGAATTGCAATGATGGCGATGACCACCAACAGTTCGATCAAAGTGAAACCCCGGGCGCGGCGAACCGGGATTTGTTTTAAGTTGTTCAGTGGAGGCGTTTTCATTTCACGATATTTTTTACGACGTTTTTTTAAGCAGGTTGTCTTACGGGCAATATGCGGCTTTGGCTGATGGGATTAAATTATCACCGCCCTACGCGCGCAGCTACCGCATCTTTGTGTGGTACCCTAAACCTGATATTGCCGGCATGGGCTGGGGTCATTTGCTACCCTCTTGACTGTGACTGCACCTTGGACTGCGGTGGCAAGCGGAGCGCGCCACATCATGCAAAAGCGCCGTCGCCGCTGCGCTCTGCCGGCGCAGTCCAAAAGCTCCCTTCCGTCAAACGGCGACGCCTTCGGCAGAGCTGCAAAACATTTTACCTCGACATGTCCCGGCCATTTTCAATCATTCGTAAATGAAGCAACCGCCGAAACCCGACGCCGACAACACGCGTGCGTCGCGCCATGATTCTCTCGCCGGGGTTGCCGGAAAAAATTCCCCGCCGATCAGCGGGCCGCGCCGATGGCTGTTCCGCCTCACGGCGCTGCTGTTGTTGCCGGCCTTGTTGCTGCTCGGTTTGGAACTGGTGCTGCGGCTGGCGGGATCCGGTTACGATCCACATTTTTTCAAACCGCTCGACATCGGGGGAAAACCATTCCTGGTGCAGAACGAGGATTTCAGCCGGCGCTTTTTCCCGCCAGAAACCATGCGGCAGCCGAACGCCTTGCGGATGCGCGCGGAGAAGCCGCCCGGCACGACGCGCATTTTTATTTTCGGCGAATCGGCGGCGATGGGTGATCCCGAGCCGGGGTTCGGGCCGTCGCGCTACCTTGAAGTGCTGTTGCAGCAGCGTTTTCCCGGACGCGAGTTTGAAATCGTCAACGTCGCCTTCACCGCCATCAACTCGCACGTCCTCCTGCCCATCGCCCGCGAATGTGCCCGGCACGACGGCGATCTGTGGATCATTTACATGGGCAACAACGAAATGGTCGGGCCGTTCGGCGCGGCGACAGTGCTGGGCGCGCAGGCACCGCAACGGAAAATGGTGGCTTTCGCCACGGCCTTGCAGCGCACGCGCACGGGGCAGTTGGCGATGGCGCTGCTGCGAAGAATCCAGCAGCGCTCCAAGCCCGCCGCGTCGTGGGGCGGCATGTCCATGTTTCAAAACCAACGCGTCGCGCCGAAGTCGGCCAAGCGCGAGACGGTTTACCGAAACTACGCCGGCAATCTGGAAGACATGGTGAAGCTGGGCCTGGATGTCGGCGCGGGAATTATTCTCAACACCGTCGCGGTGAATCTGCACGACTCGCCCCCGTTTGCTTCGATGTCGGACGAAACTCTGACGGCGACGAATCGCGCGCGGTTCGAGTTGGTTTACATGAACGCGTTGGAGGCGCAGCGCGCGGGCGACTGGCCGGTCGCGGCGGGCTTGTTCGGGCAGGCGTTACAGGTGGACGAAGGTTTTGCGGAGGCGCATTTTCGCCGCGCCGTGTGCCTGGAAAACATCGGGCGAATGCAGGAGGCGCGGAACGAATATCAACTGGCGTGCGACCGGGATGCGCTGCCGTTCCGCACGGATTCACGGGAGAACAATCTGGTTCGAGCCACCGCCGAACGACGGGCCAGTGAGCGCGTGCAGTTCGTGGATGCGGCGGCGTTGCTGGCGGGTGAAACGGGGGCGGGCGTTTGCGGCGAGGAAACTTTTTACGAGCACGTTCACTTCAAGTTCGAGGGCAGCTACCGGCTGGGATTGGTCTGGGCGCAGGCGGTTGAGCGAATGGTTGCGAAGCCAACGCCAGATAAAACCACGAACGACTGGGCGTCGCGGGCCTGGTGCGAACGGCGGCTGGGGCTGACCGACTGGAATCGGAAACTCGTCGCGCAGTCGGTGCGGGCGCGTTTCAAATCGCCGCCGTTGAGTACTCAGTTCAACAACACCAACCGCCTCCAACGCCTCGCCGAGTACGAACGGAATCTGCTGCTCGGCGCCACCCTCGCAACCGTCACGAATGCGCGCGGGGTTTGTGCCGAGGCCGTCGCCGCGCGACCGGACGATCATTATGTCCACGAGGCGAATGGAGTTTTCCTGGAATCGGTGGGGGATTTTTCAGGAGCGTTGCTGGAGTGGCGCCAGGTGGGCGAACTGATGCCGCACGATTTTCTGCCGTGGTTTGAAATCGGCTCGCTGTTGTCGAAGCAGGGGAATCAACTCGAAGCGCAAATAAATCTTCGCAAAGCGCTGGCGATCCGGCCCGGGCTGATCGAAGGCTGGAGCGAACTGGGCCAGAGTCTGGGTGCGGGCGGTGAATTTGCCGCGGCCCTGGCGGCGTTTGAACGTGCGAGCCAGCTTCGGCCTGAAGATCCCATTCTGTGGGCGTTCCGCGCGAAGGTGCTGGATGGTTTGAAAAGGCAGCCAGAAGCGATCGATGCATACCGCAAGGCCGTCGAACTGAATCCTGCTTATGGCGAAGCGCACGCGGCGCTTGGGGACTTGTACGTTCACGCGGAAAAAATTCCTGAAGCCGTCGCCGCGTACGAGGCGGCCATCCGGGCGAAACCGGATTATGCCGTGGCGCATCTGAACCTAGGCATCATGTACCTGCGGCTGGGCCGGGTGGACGAGGCGATCACCCAGTTCCGCGAGACGCTGGGGCTGGAGCCGGGCAACCGGGTGGCGCAGGACTTATTCCGGCAGGCGCAGGCGCTTCAGCGGCAGCGTCAATAAAACCTGGCAGCGGTGTCGCGGTTTGTATTTCCCGCACAAACGTGCGGTGGACGACCGGGGGTGACGTGCTATCTTCACCGTCAACTACTCAAGAACGTGCGCCAGTTGGCCAAGCATGGCGGCGGCTTTGGGTGGACACACAAATAAATCCTAAACCTGTATGAAGCAAAAAATCCTCATCGTCACGGCAGTCGCCCTGTTGGCTGCTACAACCCCCAGCGCCCGGGCGGCCTCTTATGCCGACACTGTCGGAGATGAATTCACCGGCAATCCGCACATGGACATCGTCTCCTGCGAGGTCACGAACACATTCTCCGACGTGATTTTCAAGATCAAGCTGAACGGCAACCCCGTGGCGGTGGATTGGGGAAAATACTGCATGGGAATTGACACGAACCCCGCGACCGGCGACTTCAATCCCAATGGCAACGGCTGGGGCCGCGCCATCAGCATGCCCGGCATCGGCATGGATTTCTGGGTGGGCTCCTGGGTGGACGGGAGCATGGGGGCGCAACTGTTTGCCTATAACGGCTCTTGGAGCAACATTGGCGGGGCGTCCATCACCAAGACCACGAACAGCGTGACGATTACTTTGGCGCTGGCGCAATTGGGCAAGACGTACGGCGACAGTTTTAATTTCGACGTTTACACCACCGGCGGCGGCGGCGGCGATCCGGCGATTGATTCACTCGCCAATCCGGCCCAGACCGTTTCCCAGTGGTCCGACGCCTACAACAGCGATCTGACCAAGACCTACACCATTACCGTTCCGCCGATTCCTTCAACCAACCACGTCAAGTTCACGGTCAACATGGAGATTCCCATCTGGGAGTTTGACAACGCGATCGGCAATGGTTTCAACACGAATGTGGATCAGGTCTTTGTGCGCGGCAGTTTCAACGGCTGGGGAGCGGTCAACCCGGCCAACTACCGCTTGTTCCAAGTCGGTTCCAGCACCGTGTTCACCAACACCGTGGAAGTGGTGCAATACATCAACCAAAGCGTCTCCTACAAATTCGAGGGCGTCTCCTTCCCCGGCTATGAGTCGCCGGTGCTGAACTGCGGAAATGACCGCACGCTGCTGATCACCGCGCAGAATCTGAACGCGCCGACTAACTATTTCGGCGATCGCAAGTTGAGCGATCCGAATGACACCGTCACTTTCAAGGTGGACATGTCGCTGGCCCGGATGTTCGGCCAGTTCGATCCGACCCTCGGTCACGGTGTCGCCATGCCGGGCAACTTCAATGGCTGGAGTACAGGCACTTCGCCGCTCACGCCCGGTACGGACCCTGATACCAACATTTACAGTGCGAGCCTCTCCTATACTCACTACCCGATCGGCGCGTGCAATGTCGGGTTCTACAAATTCTTTATTTCTGGCAACGGCGCCGCCCGTGATGGCGGCTGGGAAGACCCAATCAGCACTGGCAGCGGCAACCGGGGTTTCTCGATCACCTCCGCGCTTCAGACGAACGCGTACTACTACAACGACGAAGGCCCCAACTTCAAAATCACCTCGGCCCAGAAGCCGGGTGCCGATACGGCGGTGGTCAACTGGCAGTCCTTCCCGTCCCGCAACAACATCCCCGTGGGCGGCGTTTACGAAATTGATTCCCGCCAGTCACTCACCAGCGGCGACTGGGGCAGCAATGGCACATTCAACTCGACCGCGAGTTCGTCCTCCTATACCGCCACCGGCTTGACCGGCACGAACCAGCAATTCTTCCGCGTGATCCTCAAAGCGCTGATTCCATGATCCTCGTCTGATTACGCCTTGGGCGGGAGGGCCGGAAAGTCCGGTGTCTCCCGCCCAATTTTTTATGCCTGCATCTTCATAAGGCAATCACCGCCGAGTAAAGCATCCTGTCCTACCAGCGACTTCATGCGCCCCGACAAACATAACGCTCAAACTGAAATGCAACCTGCGCTTCGCCGCAAATGCAGATGATCAACCACCCCGGCATCTTGGCGCTGATAATCGTGCTCCTGGAATTCGGAGCGGCTAACGCCGGCAGCCTCCAGATAACCCGGGTGGAACCACCAAACTGGTGGGCCGGTCATTCGCACAATCCCGTCCGGCTGATGTTCTCCGGCACGAATCTCCAGCACGCGAGTCTTGTAGGCCCGGTGGATTTGACCGCCTCCAATCTCACGGTGAATGCGGCCGGCACGCATTTGTTTTGCGACGTGTTCATTCCCCCGACCGCCGCGCCCGGCCCGCGTCGTTTTGAATTCACTTCGCCGGAAGGTCATGCCAGTTTTTCCTTTTCCATCTCCGCGCCGTTGTCCGGGCAAAATCATTTCGGCGGATTCACGCCCGACGATGTGATCTACCTCCTGATGCCCGACCGCTTCGCCAATGGCGATCCGGCGAACGATGATCCCGCGATTTCACACGGCCTCTTTGACCGCCGCCAGCCGCGGCATTATCACGGCGGAGATTTTCAAGGCGTCATCAACCACCTGCCGTACCTGCACGATCTCGGCGTGACTGCACTCTGGCTGACTCCTTGGTATGACAACGTGAACCATTTCAACACCCAGGAAAAATACACGCGCGACAACCGGCGCTCCACCAACGGCGTGGCCTCCACCGACTACCACGGCTACGGCGCGGTGGATTTTTACGGCGTGGAAGAACACTTCGGCGATTTCAAAAAACTCCGCGAACTTGTGGACGCCGCGCACGCGGGCGGTTTCAAAATGATCCAGGACCAGGTCGCCAACCACACCGGCCCGTATCATCCGTGGGTGACGGATTCGCCCACGCCCACCTGGTTCAACGGCACGTTGTCCAACCACCTCAACAACTCCTGGCAGACTTGGACCCTTGCCGAAAAAAATCCGCCCGCCGACCAACTCCGTTCCACGCTCGACGGCTGGTTCATCAACATTCTCCCTGACCTCAACCAGAACGATCCCGAGACGGCCACCTACCTCATTCAAAATTCCCTGTGGTGGGTGGAACTGACCGGTGTGGACGCCGTGCGCCAAGACACTTTGCCGTACGTGCCGCGAAGTTATTGGGCGAAGTGGACGGCGGCACTCAAGCGCGAGCATCCGCATCTGACTATCCTCGGTGAAATGTGGGACGCGAATCCGAAGCTGGTCTCCTTTTTTCAAGGTGGCCGCAAACAGTTTGACGGCGTGGATTCGGGCGTGGAAACACTTTTTGATTTTCCGCTTTACTTCGCCATCCGCGAAGCCTTTGCCAGGGGCCAGTCCATGACCAATCTGGATCGTGTCCTGGCCGCCGACACGAACTACGTGAACGCCCGTCCGCTCGTGACATTTCTGGGCCTGCACGATCTGCCCCGTTTTCTGAGCGAACCCGGCGCGACCACTGAAGGGTTGCAACTCGCGTTCACCTTTCTGCTCACCACGCGCGGCACGCCGCTGATTTATTACGGCGACGAAATTGCGATGCGCGGCGGCGACGACCCGGCCAACCGCCGCGATTTTCCCGGTGGCTGGTCCGAAGACAAGCACGACGCCTTCACCCCGGCTGGGCGTTCGATGGAGGAGGCGAAGGTTTACAAACACGTCCGCCAACTGCTCGCCCTGCGGCGCGAATTAAAACCACTGCGAAGTGGCGACACGATTCCACTGATGTCCCGTGATCAAACCCGCGCCTTCGCGCGCGTGGCTGATGATGCAGCGGTGATTGTCGCTTTTAACAACAGCCAGCAACCTCAAACCCTGCGGCTGGAGTTACCCGCGCGGCTGGCCGCCCAGTCCCGTTGGTTTGACCGGCAGGCCGGCGACCGTCCGATTTCTCTCATCGCCGGTGTGATGACTTTGGAACTCCCGCCGCAGCGTGCCGCCCTGCTTTCTGCCGAACCGACTGCGCTGGCTTCGGCGCACGACACCGCGCCGGACGCGTCTGGAGTTTCTCGATCCGAATAACCGGAAGATATTGGGTTGGGTAAACAAAACGCCCCGCACTTTTCAGCGCGGGGCGTTTTGTTTTTTCAATCTGGTTAGCTCACGTTGGCCAGTTCCTCGTTGTTCGCCACGTTCTGAATCTTGAACTGCTCGGCATGCATGGCCGGGTCGGCGCGGAAGGAGAGTTTGCCGAAATAGCGTTTCTCCATCTCGATGAGATGCTTCTCGTCCTCCGTGCGCAGACGTTCAAGGACGGTCGGATGCACCACGATGCGAAGCTGGAAATCCGATTCGTCGCGCGAACGTTTCTTGAGGATTTCGCTGAGCTTGCGCTGAATCTCGACGCTCATGGTGATGGAGCTCTTCACCTTGCCGCGGCCTTTGCAGTACGGGCAATCGTCATAGACGGCAGCGCGAACGCTTTCGCTGTGGCGCTGGCGGGTCATTTCCATGAGGCCGAGCTGCGAGATGGGAAGGATGTGGGTCTTGGCCTTGTCGCGGCGCAGACCGTCCTTGACGCGTTGATAAACCGCCTGCTGATCGCGGCGGGATTTCATGTCAATGAAGTCGAGCACGATCAAGCCGCCCATGTTGCGCAGACGAAGTTGCCGCGTGATTTCTTCGGCGGCTTCCAGGTTCACCTTCAGGATGGTCGTCTCCTGATCTTTGCCGCCTTTGTGACGGCCCGTATTCACGTCAATTGCCACGAGTGCTTCGGTTTCATCCACGACCAAGTAACCGCCGCTCTTCAAATGCACTTGGCGCGAGAAGGTGTTCTCCAACTGCTTCGAGATGTTGAAGCGGTCGAAGATCGGCTGGGCGTCGCTGTAAAGCTTTACTTTGCCCGAAGAGCGCTTGGAGATTTTGCAGATCATGTCGCGCATCCGGTCGTAAGCCTTGGGGCTGTCCACCACGATGCGTTCGACGTCTTCGGTAAGGAAGTCGCGCACGGTGCGTTCGATCAAATCCGGCTCCTGGAAAACGCAAGTCGCCATCGGCTGGCTTTTGATTTTTTCCTGCACGCCGTTCCATTCTTCGAGCAGTAGCGCGAGGTCGCGGACGAAGTAACGCGTCTGCTGGCCTTCGCCGGCGGTGCGCATGATCACACCCATGCCTTCGGGAATGGAGAGTTCGCGCAGGATACGTTTGAGGCGTTTGCGCTCCTCCACGTTCTCAATCTTGCGCGAGATACCGCTCTGATCCGAGTTGGGCAGCAGCACGAGATAGCGTCCGGGTAAAACCAGATTCGTCGTGACGCGCGGGCCTTTGGTGCCGATGGGGCCTTTGGTGACCTGAATGATGATGTCGCTGCCGGGCGGATAAACGCGCGGGATGTCCTTCTGCGTGATTTTCGGTTTGTCGCGCCGACGGTTGTTGCCTTCGCGCTCGACGATTTCCACGCTGCTGTCGAACTGGTTCGGAACGATGTCCCAATAGTGTAGGAAGGCGTTTTTCTCAAAGCCGATGTCCACGAAGGCGGCTTTCAAACCGTCTTCGAGATTGCGGACCTTGCCTTTGAAAATGCTGCCGACGAGGCGTTCTTCCGTGGTGCGCTCAATGTTGAACTCTTCGAGTTTTCCATCCTCGGAAACCGCAACGCGCGTCTCCAGCGTCTCCGCGTTGATGATGACTTCCTTGTGGGATTTCTTGACCGGCTTGATGAGCCGCTGGACTTTCTTGACGAGGTTGGCGGCGTGGTGGCGGATGGTTTCGACCAGACCCTTGGGCTGTTCCTTCACCTCGATCGGCGCGAACTTTTCCTCCTCGACCTCGGCGGGAGTTTCCATGTTCGGTTCGCGGTAACCGCCCTTGACGGCTTCAGCGGTGGGTTCCGGCGGCAAGCCTTCGGGGGGCAGTCCGGCGGCGATGTTTTCCGCGCGCTCGATTTCGTTGGCGTGTCGGCGTTCATAAACCTTGTCGCTGCCGCCCTGTTGTTCGCCGGTGGTGGCGGCGGCGCGAGCCTCGCTGGCGGCGCGGTCGTTCTTTGGCGGTTGTTGTTGCTGTCCCAGTCCGCCGCTTGGACGGAAACGCATTCCCCCACGGCGTCGCCGGGAAAAATTCTTGTTGTCACTCATAATTTAATAACCCTTTCGGTAGATATGCACATTTTGCAATAAGCCCATGGCGATTAACGAGACCAGCACTGAGGATCCGCCGTAAGACAGCAGCGGCAGTGGGATGCCCGTCACAGGCACAATACGGATGTTCATGCCGATATTGATGAACACATGGCTGAACAGGAGCGTCACAACGCCCGCAGCCATTATTTTGCCCAGGCGATCGCGCGCCTGGCCGGCAGTTCTTATTCCAGTGAACAAGACCACCGCATAAAGCGTCAGCACCACCAGGCTGCCGACGAAACCTTCCTCCTCGGCGATTACGGAGAAAATAAAATCATTGTGCGCCGCGCCCGGCGGCAAAAATCCGAGCGCGGTCTGGTCGCCCTTGTGCCAGCCTTTGCCGGTCAGGCCGCCGGAGCCGACGGAGATCAACGCCTGGCGTGACTGGTAGGATTTTTCAAACTGCAACCGCCGCGCATCCTTTTTTTCCTGTTCGGTCGCATCGTCCGCCGCGAAATCCCGGCCAAAATAAACCAGCAGCCGCTGGCGTTGGTACGGCTCCAGTTTAATCTGCCAGTTCTTCGGCGCGAACAACACGTCCACCAAAAACAACGCGCCAAAAACGCCGACGCAGCCGACGAGCCGGTAAAGATATTTTCGCGGCGTGCCCGCGACCAGCATCATCGCGAAACCAGCGGGAAGCAGCACGAGCGCGGAGCCGAGGTCCGGCTCCTTCATGATGAGCACAAATGGCAGCAACATCAGACCGATGGCCTTCCAGAAATTGAGCGGCTGTTTTAATTCCTCAATCGGGCGGCTGAGAAAACTGGCCTGCGCCATGATGAAGGCGAGCTTGGTGAATTCACTGGGCTGTAGCATGAAGACGTGGAGATCAAACCAGCGCCGCGCGCCCAGCCGCCAGGTGCCGACGCCGGGAATCAACACGGCGATCAACATGAAAATCATCAACCAGTAAACCACGAACGCCCAGCGGCCCAGCGTCTGGTAATCCACGAGGCACAAAGTCACTGCCGCGCCCAGGCCCACGCCGTACCAGACGATTTGCCGGAACCACATCTGATCGAAGAACTGTCCGGGATTGACGCCTTCACCGCCGTGCGTGGCGCTGAACACGAACGCGGCACCGAGCAGCATCAGGCCGATCAAGCCAAAGAGCTGCACCCGGTCAATCCGGTGCTGGCGTTCGTTGAGGGTGGCTTCGAACATTTTAATTGGTCCGGGCAATGGCACCCGCTTTTACCGCGTTGGTGCGTTCACTTTCCAAAATGGCTTCGTAAATTTTCTTGGCGATTGGCGCACACGTGCCGCCGCCTGACGCGCCATCTTCCACAGCAACGACCACCGCATATTTCGGATGTTCGTACGGGGCAAAGGAAATGAACCAGGTGGTGTTGCGCTTCACGCCATTTTCTGTGCGCTCGGCAGTTCCCGTTTTTCCGCAGATGCGAAGGCCGGCGACGCGCGTGTTGTGACCCGTGCCTCCTTCGGCAACATCTTCGGTTTCTGCCAGCATAGCTTCGCGAACAATTTGCAGGCTGCGCGCGCTGACTCCCAAATTGTCACGCACCTGGTTTTTCGGAAAAACGGTGGCGGCTTCAAGTGCATCGGCACCTTGCGATTCAATGCGATCAATCAACTGTGGTTCCAAAACTTTTCCGCCGTTGGCGAGCGCACTGGTCATCACGGCGAGTTGCAACGGAGTCACATCCATTTCACCCTGGCCGATGCAAATGTTGGCGGAATTGCCGGGAGTCCAACTGCGAACTTTTTCGAGTTTCGGAAAATGCCCGGCTGCTTCCTGCGACAAATGCAGACCGATTTTTTCTCCGAAGTGCAACCGGCGGCCCAGTTCAACAACTCGTTCAAACACTCCGTGCTTCAATCCGGCGTTGATAAAATAGGCGTTGCTCGAACGCATGATCGCCAGGCGCAGGTCGTAATCTCCCGGGGCGACAGTGTCGTGAAAGATCTGCTCTCCGACTCGAATCATACTATGGTTGAAGCGTCCGGGGTCGGTGGCGACGGCATACTTTTCATTCGGATTCAGGCCGTTTTCCAACGCCGCGAGAGCGACCATCGTTTTGAAAGTTGATCCCGCCTGATACTGCATCTGCATAGCGCGGTTGATCTGCGGGCGCAGCCGGGCGTCGGACAACCAGGCATATTCAACGGCGGAAATGTTCGGGATGAAAGCATTCGGATCGTAGGTCGGCGCGGAAGCCAGCGCCAGAATATCGCCGGTGTTCACATCCATCACCACGGCCGCCCCGCGAATTTCTTTGCTGGAAAATTGCGCGGCCTGTTCCTGCAACGCTTTCTCCGTGGCCTGTTGCACGGCGAGATCAATCGTCAGCACCACGTTGCGGCCCGGCTCGACGGGCGACAGAATGTTTTCGCCCTGGTGGAATCCCAGATTGTTCACCAGCACGGATTTCTCACCGGCCTGGCCGTGCAGTTGCTGGTCGTAGCCACCTTCGATCCCGAGCACGCCGCGATAGTCCGTCAGCCGGTAGTTGAAGAAGGAAGCTTCACCTTGAATGGAGCTGTCGTCCTTTTGCAGATGGCCGAGCAGATGCGCGGCGGTCGTGGTGTTTGGATAGTAGCGCGCGGATTGAATTTCGAGATCCACGCCTTGCAAGTTCGCGCACTGTTCCTCGAAGCGGGCCAGGTTGGTGGCGTCAATGTTTCTGGCGATGGGATAGGGCAGGGCGAGGCTCTTGTCGTAATGCTGGCGGAAGTCGGCGGCGTTGAATGTCAATGGTTGGCGCAACTGCCGACTTACTTGCTCGATGGTGTTTTTGACCACTTGCTCGCGGGCCTGCCAGGTCAGCGCGCTGATCTGCTCGCGGCTGAGGCGAACCAACTGGGTTTGGACGTTGCTCGCGCCCAGCCAGCGTTTCCAAAACGCGGTTCCGTTGGTGATGATTTTTTTTGGCCGCGCATCGGCGTAGGTTTTTTGAAACTGGTCGCGCAAGTCTTCAAGGTAGAGGCTCACGTTATAGACGGGACGGTTTTCCGCGAGCGTGAGGCCGTGACGATCCAGGATTTTTCCGCGCACCGCTGGGATGCGCACGGTGCGGAAGGATTGCGTCGCCAGATTTGCCTGGTAATCGCGCGCCGAGACGATCTGCACCCACCACAACCCGACCAGCAACACGAGCAGGCCCGCGAGCACGGCCACGGTGAGCAGCCGGAGTTGCGGGTCGTTGCGCTTTAACTGGTCGAAAACTAGCATGGAAAAAAGTCCAAAGTCCAAAGTCCAAAGTCCAAAGTCCAATCTAAGCGGGCCACATTCTTGCAGCGCGACTTTAGTCTTTGGACTTTGGACTTTGGACTCATTTAGTTTCTCCCCCGCCGGATTTCGCGGTCCTGGCGGAAACCGTCTTCGTGGGCGCGCCGGTAACTCAGACTGTGTTCCAATGCGTCTAGGACTTTGAACAGCACCGGCGTCGCCACCGCACCGCCGAACGTCAGCACGAGCCATTGCCACAAGGAACCCCAGCCAAGCAGCGGCGCGTGGCCGGCCGTCAGCAGGAGCAGCAGCGTCATGGCCGGCACGATGGCACTTGCCAGCAGGCCCAGCACAAACTGGGCGTAAACCTGGTCGCGCAAAATCAGTTCGCTTTTCCAGCAGATCAGAAAACCCGCGATGAACAAGGGTGGCACGCTGAGGCCGAGCGGATTCGCCGAGAGCGCGTCGAAGCCGAGTCCGCCGAGCGCAGCGACCATCGTCATGGTGACCAGGCCGGCGCGCAGGCTGGCGCAAACAATCAGGGCGGGCAGCAGATTGATTTGCGTGCCGAGCAGATGACGGACGGCGGGGAACGCGGCTTCGCAGAACACTGCCAGAAAGGCGGCCACTAAAATTAAAATAGAGCCGAGGGGGTTCATGTGGTGGAGAACATCGAACAACGAACGTCGAACAACGAACGTCGAACGACAAGATGCGTCCCCCCATTCGATGTTGGGCGTTCGATGTTGGGCGTTCGATGCTTCATAGTTCTCATGGCAGCACCACCCACACCTCTTCCAGCGCACTGAGATTGGCGGCGAGTTTGAGCCGGGCTTCGGTGTAGAGGCCGTATTCGATCGGGCGCGAGTCCACGATTTTTCCAATGGCGATTCCTTTCGGAAAAATGCCGCCCAGTCCGCTGGTGACGACGTTTTGCCCCGCCTTAAGATTGGCATCCTTGGGCAGATGGCTCATCGTGGTGAGCGAACTATCGAACGGCCCGCCCGCGCTGACGATGCCCATGTCACGCGTCTCGCTGACCAGCCCGGAAACCTTGCAGTCCGCGTTGCCCAGCAGGACGACTTGTGAGCGGTCAAAGCCCACGACGGAGATGCGGCCCACCAGTCCGCTGGTGGTGAGGATGGGCAGATTGGTTTTCATGCCGTCGCGCGAGCCGAGATCAATCTGCACCGTGCGCCACCAGGTCGCCGGGTCGCGGGCGATCACGTTGGCGGGTTTGAGCGACCAAGTCTTTCGCAGTTCCCGCCAGTTGAGCAGGTCGTGCAGGCGGGCGTTTTCGCGGAAGAGTTCGTCGGTCTGGAGGGCTTGTACACGGAGCAGTTGGTTCTCTTCGCGCAACTTCTCATTCTGTTGTAGCAAATCATGGCGGGACGTGAGCGCATCACCCACCTTGTTGGTCAGGTGGTTGGCGGAACCAGTCAGGCCGAACAAGGGAAGAAACAAACTTCCAATGGCGAGCTTGAGTCGGGCGGTGGTCGGCGCGGAGGACAATAAAATTGTCAACATCAGCACCGTGACCAGCCCCAAGGCTATGTATTGCGGACGTCTTAACATCTATTCACAGACCGACTGACCGCCGGTTTAAGGTGTCAGGCTGTGATGATGATGAAGGCTGTAGGCGGGAATTATTTCGTGCTGGAAGTGACGCGCTTGAGAAATTGGAGTTCTTGCAATACCCGGCCCGTGCCTTCGGCAACGGCGCTCAGAGGATCGTCGGCGATATGAACCGGCAGGCCGGTTTCTTCCGCGACGAGCCGGTCAATGTTGCGCAACAGCGCCCCACCACCGGCCATGACGATGCCGCGGTCCACCAGATCGGAGGATAATTCAGGCGGACAACGTTCAAGGGTAATGCGAATGGATTCCAGAATTTGAGAGAGCGGCTCTTGCAAGGCCTCGCGAATTTCTTCCGAGCGAATGGTCAGGGTTTTCGGCAACCCTGCGCTCAGATCGCGGCCTTTTACTTCCATGGTTAATTCCTGCTCCAGCGGAAAGGCAGAGCCAAGTCGAATCTTGATTTCTTCCGCTGTGCGTTCACCGATCATCAGGTTGTAGGCACGCTTCATGTGCGCAACGATCGTTTCGTCAAATTCGTCCCCGCCCACCCGCAGGCTGCGGCTGAAGACGATACCAGCGAGGGAGATGATTGCGATTTCGCAAGTCCCGCCGCCGATGTCCACGATCATGTTTCCCGCTGGCTCATGCACTGGTAGACCGACGCCAATGGCCGAGGCCATCGGCTGCTCGATCAAATAAACTTCCCGCGCGCCAGCATGAGTGGCGGAATCTTTCACGGCCCGTTTTTCCACTTCGGTGATGCCCGAAGGCACCGCGACGACGACGCGCGGCGCAATCAATTTACGGTGATGAACCTTCTGGATGAAATGGCGGAGCATCGCTTCGGTGATTTCAAAATCAGCGATGACACCATCTTTCATCGGGCGAATGGCCACGATGTTTCCCGGCGTACGGCCAAGCATCCGCTTGGCTTCGTCGCCGACTGCGAGGACGTTGGTGGTGCCGGCTTGAATGGCAACAACCGACGGCTCGCGCAGCACAATTCCCCGGTCACGAACGTACACGAGGGAATTGGCGGTCCCGAGGTCTATCCCAATATCATTGGAAAACAGGCTTTTTATCTGCGCGAACATGAATTTTGCCTAACGGCACACAGTTAATCCGCCGGGCTGGGAAAGGTCAAGTTTATGTTTGTGATTTGGTTAAGGCTGGCGCAAATCGCTCAGGATCCGGCCGGGAGTAATTAACAAACTCGCCAAAATGCAGCGATGAGAATTGCGGCAACACCCGACGCGGCGTCCGCACAACCTCCAAATTGACAGCCGCTGCTTCGGGCCTAAGTTGCATCAGGTATTAGGCTGAATGAAAATAGAGTGAGAATAATTAATGAGACTGGCGGTGGAAACCCGACCGAGAAAGAGGGTTCAGCCTGAGGGGTTGGGAGTTTCGCGGGTTCCACGGTTGGTCGTGATGGATTGGTTGTGCAAACAAATTTGACTCATCGTCCCTGGCCGGACGCGCTCCACGGTTCCACTGGAGCACAGGAGGAGGCCCGTATTTCCAATGTGACTGACGGAGCGGCGAGACCGCAGCAAATCGTGGTCGCCATCTCGCTTGATCCCCGCGTGCCACACGATTTTCTTTGTGAGACGCTCGCTCAAAGTTTGCGCGACGAAACCGGCCAATCGGTGCTGCTGGTCAAGCTAACTCCAGGCGCGGACGCCTTAACTTTTGAGGCGATCCTCGGCACCAATGCGAATGCGCGGGTTTCGCTGCCGCAAAACAACGGCACCATCTCCCAGATCACCCTGCAAGTCAGCACCCGGGCGGAAGCTCGCGCATCGGCCGCGCCGCTTTTGGATTACCTCGGCAGCCAGTTCGATTGCGTCATTGTTCAAGGTGATCTGCTCGAGACCCCCCACCCGAGTCTGTTGGAATTCGCCGGCCTGGCGGATTCGGTTTATTTGTTCCTGCCCGCCGGTGACGACGACTTCCGCCGTTTTGAATTTTTCTCGTCCGATTTGCGGGCGCAACGGCCGGGCGACGTCCTGGACATTCATGCGGTGCTCTGCCTGAAAACGCAGGAGCGCGGGAATGCGCCGGGGCTGTTTTACCGTCAGCCCACCCACGTCCTGATTCACGATTGTCCGGACGCGGACGGTGATGGCGCACCAGGGCCGCAGCCGACCCGCCAATTTCGCCAGGATGTTCGGAGACTGGCGCGTGAAATTGGTCATTGCCGTTTGGGGCTGGCGCTTTCGGCTGGCGGAGCCAAAGGCCTGGCCCACATTGGTGTGATTCAAATTCTCGAGGAGAACGGCATTGAAGTGGATGTGATCGCCGGCTGTAGCATGGGGGCTTACATTGCGGCCGCGTGGGCGGCCGGCTGCGACGGCGGCAAGATGGAAAAACTCGCGCGCGAAAACGAAAAGCCCTGGGGCTTCTGGCGCCTGCTTGATCCCACGTTCCTGCCCCGGCAGGGATTCCTTCACGGCGACGCGGTGCGGCGCCGGTTGCAACAAACGATTGGCAAGGCGCAGTTCTCCGATCTTGTCCGGCCCATGCGCGCGGTCGCCACCAACCTGGACACGCTGGATCGCGAAGTCTTTGCGAGCGGCTCCGTCGCGGAGGCGGTGCAGGCCAGTTGCGCCATTCCCGGCGTCGTAGTGCCCGTCACCATTGGAAGTGAAACGTATATTGACGGCGGTGTGTCTGATCCGCTGCCGGTGGATGTGCTCAAGGAAATGCGGGTGGACCGGATCATCGCGGTCAACGCCATTCCACCTTCCGCCTTTCTGCGTTGCTGCCGCGAAGTCGAACGCGAACAGGCCGAGCTTTCCAAAAAACGGTTCAGCCTGCTCCAGAATCTGAACCAGCAGATCAACTACTTCGCGCGCGGCAACATCCTCGACATCATGATGCGCGCCGTGCATGGCGGCCAGATTCGCATGGCCGAGCTGGCGTGCGGCCATGCCGATGTTGTGCTGCGCCCGCTGGCCATTGACGCCCACTGGCACGATTTCAACCATCCCGGCAAATACATCGCCCTTGGACGAAAGATCGCATTGCAACATCTGGACGAGATCAAGGCGCTCGTTCAACCGAAAGCCCCACGTCATGAACACGAATCGTCTCACCACGAAATGGCCGCGCTTATCTGAAACGCAAATCCGCCGGCTCCAGGCGGAAAAACTGCGGCGTTATCTCCAGACTGTCGTCGCGCCGTTCTCTCCGCATTATCGCGAGTTGTTCAAGCAGGAGCGCGTGGAGGTCACAACCATTCGCACGTTGGATGATTTGCGGCGCTTGCCGTTCACGTCCAAAACCGATCTGCTCAACTCGACCGAGCATCTGCAGAAAGCCAGAGAATTTATTTTGCAACCGGACGCGCAACAGCTCGCGCATCGGCCCGCCACGATTCTGCGCGCCGCATTGTTAGGCCGTGAGACAGTGAAGCGCGGTTTCGAGCGCGAGTTTCGTCCCATCTTCATGACCTGCACCACCGGACGTTCCACGGAATCGGTCGCCTTTCTCTACACCCAGCACGATCTGGCGAATCTCGCAATCGGCGGCAGCCGCATTTATGAAATTTGCGAGGCGCGTCCTGACTTTCGTCTGCTCAATACTTTTCCCTACGCGCCGCATCTGGCCTTCTGGCTGGGGCATTACGGCGGCATGGAATTCGGCAACCTGGTGGTCAGCAGCGGCGGCGGAAAAGTTTTCGGCACCGACGGCCAGCTTCGCCTGATGCGTCAGTTGCTGCCGCATGTGCTCATGGGCATGCCGACGTTTCTCTACCACGTCCTGCGACAGGCTGTGGATGAAGGTCTGCGCTGTCCGAATTTGCAACGCATTGTTTTAGGCGGCGAAAAAGCTGCGCCTGGCTTGAAGCAAAAGCTCGCCAACCTCGCCCGCCAACTCGGCGCCAGCGCGATCAACGTCGTGGCCACCTATGGTTTCACCGAGGCGAAAATGGCGTGGACGGAATGTCCCTGCGCGCCCAGCGAATCGAGTGGCTATCATCTCTATCCCGACCACGGTATCATGGAGGTGATTGATTCCAAGACCGGCGAGCCGGTGCCCGAAGGTCATCCCGGCGAACTGGTCTATACGCCGCTCGACGCCCGCGGCAGCGTGGTCTTGCGCTACCGCACCGGTGATTACATTGACGGCGGGCTGACGTATGAGCCGTGCCCGCATTGCCAACGCACCGTGCCCCGGCTCGTCGGCGAAATTTCCCGTAGTTCGGAAATCAAAACCATGCGCCTCGACAAAATCAAAGGCACGCTGGTGGATTTCAACGTCCTCGAACATGTGCTGGACGACTCCACGCATCTCGATCTCTGGCAGCTCGAACTCTGCAAACGCAACAACGACCCGCTCGAACTCGATGAACTGGTCTTGCATGTCCACAAGACCGATTCACTGGACGATTCCAAATTCACCCAGGAGCTGAACCGCAGTTTCGTCAGCAAGACGGAAGTTCAACCCAACCGGATTGTTTTTCACGACCGTGAAGAAATGGCGACGCTGCTCGGCATCGGCACCCAGCTCAAGGAACAAAAAGTCGCGGATCATCGCCCGAAAACCAACGGTGCCGTGCCGCACCAAAACGGAAAGGTCAATGGATCATGAGCACGCAAAGAATGGTCATCGTGGACGGCGTCCGCACGCCGTTCGCCAAGGCGGGCACCGACCTCGCCCGCTGCGCGCCCGACGAACTGGGCCGCGTCGCAGTCAATGCGCTGCTGACACGCACCGGCCTTGATCCCGCGCTGGTGGACGAAGTCATCTTCGGCTGCGTAGCACAACCGGCGGAGGCGGCGAACGTCGCCCGAGTCATCGCGTTGCGTGCTGGCATTCCCGAATCGGTTCCGGCGGTCACGGTGCATCGCAACTGCGCGTCGGGCTGCGAGGCCCTGACGCTGGCACATCAGAAAATGTGCGCCGGACAGGGCGACATTTTCATCGTGGGTGGCACCGAAAGCATGAGCGGTGTGCCGCTGCTGTTCAAATCCGCCACCGCCGAAAAATTTTCCAAACTGTCCCGCGCAAAATCTATCGGACAAAAATTAAAGACGCTCGCCGCATTTCGCCCGACGGATTTTCAGCCGCGCATCGGATTGCTGCTCGGCCTCACCGATCCAGTGTGCGGATTGAACATGGGCGAGACGGCGGAAATTCTGGCTCGCGAGTTTGGCCTGTCCCGCGACCTGCAGGATGCGTTCGCGCTGGAGTCGCATCAACGGGCCGTGGCCGCGCAAGGCAGACTCGCGGATGAAATCTGTCCGGTGTACGTCAACGGCAACAAACCCGCCGCCGCTATTGTCCAAGACAACGGCCCGCGTCCAGGCCAGTCGCCCGAAGCACTTGCGAAACTTAAACCCGTCTTTGACCGGCGCACCGGCACCGTCACGGCGGGCAACGCTTCCCAGCTCACCGACGGCGCTGTGGCGCTGCTGGTGATGAGCGAAGAAAAGGCGTCGGCGCTCGGGTTGCGGCCGCTCGGCGTGCTGACTGGTTACGCGTATGCTGGTTGTGATCCGACGCGCATGGGACTTGGCCCGGTCTTTGC
This sequence comes from Verrucomicrobiota bacterium, assembly GCA_025363535.1. Lineage (GTDB taxonomy): Bacteria > Verrucomicrobiota > Verrucomicrobiia > Limisphaerales > CAIQOK01 > CAIQOK01. The sequence goes on from JANYDP010000460.1 coordinate 22,865, forward strand.
CATTGCGAAAGCGGAGGCGCAAACCGGCCTGGGCCTGGCCGACGCGGATTTGATCGAGATCAACGAAGCGTTCGCCGCGCAACTGCTGGCTGTAAAAAAATGCTCGGAGTCGGCGGGTTTCGCCTGCCAGCATTTGCATCGCGAAGAGGCGCTTGGCGAAATACCCCGCGAAAAACTCAATGTGAACGGCGGCGCGATAGCGCTCGGGCATCCCGTTGGCGCAACCGGAGCCAGATTGATTTTGACCAGCTTGAAAGAATTGCGGCGAAGAAAAAACAAACGCGCGCTCATCTCCGTCTGCGTCGGCGGCGGACAGGGCGCGGCCATTTGGGTGGAGGCGCTATGACACATCTCGCACAACCTGTGTCACCGGTGAACCCGACCGATTGGGGGCGTCCGCGCACCTCCCCGAAACCTGAAGCGTCGGACGCCCCCTCTATTCGCCGTGAGATCGATGGCGATCAAATTTGCATCCTGACGTTCGACCGCCCGGATTCGTCGGCCAACATTTTCGACCGCGCCACGCTCGCCGAACTGGACCGGCATCTGGATTTTCTCAGCGCCGCTGACGGCTTGAAAGGTCTGGTGCTTGTCAGCGCCAAGAAATCCATTTTCATCGCGGGCGCTGATCTGCTTTCGATTTTTGCCGAGACGCGTCCCGAAGCCTTGCGCGAATTGATCGAACTCGGCCAGCACGTCTTCAACCGCATCGCTGCGCTGCCATGCCCGACCGTGGCGGCGATCCACGGCGCGGCGCTCGGCGGCGGCTGTGAAATCGCCCTCGCCTGCGACTGGCGCATTGCTTCGACGGATGCGGTGACGCGGATCGGCTTGCCGGAAACCCAGCTCGGACTTCTGCCGGCGTGGGGCGGTTCCACGCGCCTCCCGCGCCTGATCGGTCTGCCCAAGGCGCTTGAAATTATTCTGGCCGGAAAAGCTCTTGCACCAAAGCCGGCACTTAAATGCGGAATGGTGGACTCGCTGGTACCGCGCGAATATCTCCTGCCGACGGCCTTGAAGAAAATTCGCGAAGGAAAACCGCATCGCGCCCGGCGGTTCCTCACCAACAACGCTTTGGTCGCCTCGGTCATTGCCGCGCGACTGAAAGCCCAGTTGCAAAAGAAAACGCGCGGCCATTATCCCGCCGTCACCAAGGCGCTCGCAGTGGTGACGCAGGGAATCAGCCGTTCCGTCAGCGCCTCGTTGCAACTGGAAGTCGAGGGCGTCGAGGAATTGGGCAAGACCGAATCCACGCGCAATCTGCTGCGGCTTTTTCTGCTTCAGGAGCGGGCGAAGAAATTAAAAGCCGGACCGGTCGCCGTTTCGTCCGCAGCCGAGAATTGTGCCGTCATCGGCGCTGGCGTGATGGGCGCGGGCATCGCCCAATGGTTGAGCGCCAAGAAGCTATCCGTCATTTTGCGCGACGTGAGTGCGGATCAAATTGCGCGCGGCCTGTCGAACATTTCCAAGCTGTATGCCGAGGGCACGAAGCGGCACACCTTTACCGCCGTCGAAGCCAGGGCCGGACTGGATCGCATTCATCCCGCCGCCGCCGAAGTGCCGTTGCGCAACGTGGACTTCATCATTGAAGCCGCCGTCGAGGCGATGGCACCCAAGAAGGAAATTTTCCGCACGCTCGACGCGCTCGCGGGCGAGCAGACGATTCTGGCCACCAACACCTCGGCGTTGTCGGTGGCCGAAATTGCCGCCGCCACGGTCCACCCGGAACGTGTCGTCGGCATTCACTTTTTCAATCCGGTGCATCGGATGCAGTTGGTGGAGGTCGTCCGCGCGCCGCAGACCAGCCCCGCCGCCGTGCAGCGCGCAATCCAGTTCGTCCAGCAGATCGGCAAGCTGCCGCTGCTCGTGAACGACAGCCCCGGCTTTCTCGTGAACCGGATTCTTATTCCCTACCTGATTGAAGCCGGCCTGCTGTTTGAATCCGGCGCGCGCGCGCGCGACCTGGACGAGGCCATGCTCGATTTCGGCATGCCGATGGGGCCGCTGCGCTTGCTGGACGAAGTCGGCCTGGACGTGGCGCACCATATCTGCGGGACGCTGGCGGAAAAGTTCCACGGCAGATTTCCGGTGCCGTCGCTTCTGGAAAAAATGGTGCAGGCGAAAATGCTGGGGCGCAAAGGCGGGCGCGGCTTTTACGTCCACGCGCGCGGGAAAAAATCACCGACACTCAACGCGGAAACGGAAGCGTTTCGCACGGGCGACTCGGCACATGCGCTGACCCGCGAACAATTGCAGGTGCGCATGGTGCTGTTGATGATCAACGAAGCGGCGCGCTGTCTCGAAGAAAAGGTGGTCGCCAGCGCGGATGACGTGGACTTCGGCATGGTGATGGGCACGGGCTTCGCACCGTTTCGCGGCGGGCCGCTTCGTCACGCGGATGCGGTGGGCGCAGCCCAGATTGTCGTGGTCATGCGCCACTGGGTGGACACTGGCGCGGCGTGGTTTCAGCCATGCAAATTGCTGGAGGCGCTGGCCGAACGCGGCGGAACATTTCATTCCGATTAAAAAGGAACAAATATGAGCACCACAAAAATTCCCCTTCCCGAAGAGCCGGCCTCGCTGATTGACACTTCCAAAATGTCCGCCGGCCAGCGCGCCGCGCTGGAACTGTCCGAAGCCGCGCGCGAGACCACGCCGGAGCAGGCCAGCTTCGTCAGCAAGCTGTTCATGGGCCGGCCGGATTTGTCGGGCATCGCGCCGTTCCCGGAACAACGCGCCGAGGATCGCGACCAGGGCGACGCCTTCCTGCAACGGCTGGAAACATTTTTGCACGACCGCGTGGACCCGGACGAGATTGACCGCACCGGCGAAATTCCGCAGGCCGTGATGGACGAACTGGCGAAGCTCGGAGCGTTCGGAATTAAGATTTCTCCGGCGTATGGCGGATTGGGATTGTCGCAGACGAACTACTCGCGCGCCGCGATGTTGCTCGGTAGTTATTGCGGCAATCTCACCGCGTTGCTTTCCGCCCACCAGTCCATCGGTGTGCCTCAGCCGCTCATTTTGTTCGGCACCGAGGAACAGAAGCGGAAATTTCTCCCACGCGTCGCGAAGGGCGAAGTGTCCGCGTTTGCCTTGACGGAAGCCGAAGTCGGTTCCGATCCAGCCAAAATGCAAACGAGCGCGGAGCCGACGGAAGACGGAAAGGAATTCATCGTCAACGGCGAAAAACTGTGGTGTACCAACGGTACCAAGGCCGGCGTCATCATCGTCATGGCCCGCACGCCGTCGAAGTTCGTCAACGGCAAGGAGCGCAAGCAGATCACGGCGTTCATTGTGGAAATGAATTCGCCGGGCGTGGAGGTGATCCAGCGCTGCCGGTTCATGGGCCTGCGCGCGCTTTACAACGGCGTGATCCGCTTTACCAACGTCCGCGTGCCGCGCGAAAATATTCTGCTGGCGGAAGGGAAGGGACTGCGCGTGGCGTTGACGACTTTGAACACGGGTCGCATGACGTTGCCCGCCGCGTGCGCCGGCTTGAGCAAACGTTGCCTGGAGGTTGTGAAAAACTGGGCGAACCAACGCGCGCAATGGGGCGCGCCCATTGGCAAGCATGCAGCCATAGCGGACAAAGTTGCGCGGATGGCCGCGAACACCTTTGCGTTGGAATCCATGACGCTGCTCACGTCCGCGCTCGTGGACCGCGACAAGCACGCGGACATCCGGCTCGAGGCGGCGTTGTGCAAGCTCTGGGGTTCGGAAATGGCCTGGCGGATCGTGGATGACACGATGCAAATCCGCGGCGGCCGCGGCTACGAGACCGCCGGCTCGCTTAAGTCGCGCGGCGAGGAACCGATCGCCGTGGAGCGGTTCATGCGCGACTGCCGCATCAACACGATCTTTGAAGGCTCGAGCGAAATCATGCGCCTGTTCATCGCGCGCGAGGCGCTCGATCCGCATTTGAAAGTCGCCGCGCCGATGCTCGACAGCCGGATCCCGCTGGCAAAACGAATGCAGCCGGCGATCAAGGCGGGATTGTTTTATGCGGGTTGGTATGCGCGGCAGTGGCTGCCGTTCGGTGGCTTGAGCACGTCGGGCTTTCATCCCCGGCTCGCGCGGCAACTGCGTTTTGTTTCCCGGACGAGCCGTCAGCTTGCCCGCGCCATCTTCCACGCGTTGATCCGGTTTGGTCCGTCGTTGGACAAGCAGCAGATTTTGCTCGGCCGGTTTGTGGACGTCGGCGCGGAGTTGTTCGCCATCACCGCCAGTTGTTCGCGTGCGCAGTCCATGTTAAACCACGGCGCGGAGTCGGCGGAGCTGCTGGCGCTGGTGGATTATTTTTGCGACACGTCGCGGTTGCGCCTCCGGCAATTGTTCCGCGAGCTGCATCGCAACACGGACCGCGAGGGCTACAAATTTTCCCAAGACGTGCTGGCGGGAAAATATGAGTGGTTGCGCGACGGCATCCTGCGGACGAAGTAATCTTTTCGCTCCCTGCTTTCCATAAAAAATGCAGCCCGTCACACCGGGTGACGGGCCGCACCAAACGCACACCTATGTAGGAGAAAGGAAGAACCTACACGCACCACATTAGCAGATTTGCGCCGCCGGACAATTGGTACAAACACGGAGAATGGGGCAGGGGATTCTCCGGGATGAGGATGAAATTGTTTTCAAGGTTTGTGTCCCAGAAAACAGGAATTATTGAGGCTCGTTGAATAGG
>JANYDP010000507.1 GCA_025363535.1 Verrucomicrobiota bacterium
GTGCGCAACGACAGCACCTGTCCGCGCACGATGCGCGCCATCGTCAGCCACGACACCGAGCCGAGCGCGGCGAATATCACGAACAGCCGCGCCGCCTTGCCCGCTTCCGCAAACCCCACGGTGCCCAGCCAGTGTTTCAAGACTGGCTCAAGCGTGCTCATCAGGACGATGGCCAGAATCACCGATGGCATTGAATAAAGGATGTCCACGAAACGCATCATGCCGCCGTCCAGCCGTCCGCCTTGATAACCCGCCACCGCGCCCCACAACACGCCGATGACCAGACTTACCCCCGCACCGACCAATCCCACCAGCAGCGAAACCTGCGCGCCGCAGCACAGTCGCACCAACAGATCGCGCCCGTGAATGTCCGTGCCGAGAAAATGTTGTGCCGATGGCGGTTGAAACTGCGTGTCGGAAAGTTGGTCGGGACGGTAGCGCGAAACGAGCGGTTGAATCAGGACGAATGCAATCACCGCCAGCAAAAAGCAGCCGCTGATAACGGCGAGCCGGTTGCGACAAAAACGTCGCCACGCGCGCTGGCCGGGGCTGGCAGGAAGTTGAGGGTTGATAGTTGAGGGTTGATAGCGGGAAGCGGCGACTTCCGCGCTATCAACTTCCCGTTTACTCATACTTCACCCTTGGGTCCAAAAGCATATAGGCGAAATCCACGGCCAAGTTCAGCCCGATGAGCAGCACGGCGTAGAGCAGCACCAACCCAACAGTCATCGTGTGGTCGCGGTTGGACATGCTGTTCACGAAGAACACGCCGATACCTGGAATTTGAAAAATATTTTCGACCACGAACGAGCCGGTCAGCAAATCGGCCAGCAGCGGGCCGGCGTAGGAAACCACCGGCAGGACGGCCAACCGGAACGCGTGCCGGAACATCAGCGAATTTTCACCCAGACCTTTTGCACGCGCCGCCGTGATGAACTCCAGGTTCATCGTGTTCAACATGCCTTCGCGCATGAGCCGCGCGATTTTGCCGGAGAAGAAAAGCCCAAGTGCAATCGTCGGCAGAATCGCGTGCAACGGTGATTCCCACAACGCCACGGGCAGGAGATGCCATTTGATCGCGAAGGTCACGATCAGCAGCGGCGCCACCACGAGGCCTGGCACGCACACGGCCAGCAGCGCCAGAAAACTTCCGGCGTAATCCTCCCAGTGTCCGCGTCGCACGGCGGTGAAGAATCCGAGCGGCAAACCCACGCCGAGCGCAAACCCAAATGCGAGACAGCCCAGCAGCGCCGATACCGGCAAAGCTTGGGCGATGATGTCATTGACCGAATGATTGCGATATTTCAGCGACGGGCCGAGATCGCCGCGCGCCAGATCACCGAGATAGCGGGCGTATTGTTTCCAGAACGGTTCGTCGAGGTGGTATTTGGCTTTGAGATTCTTTTCGATTTCAGGCGAAGCCGGAGTTCGCTCACGGTCAAACGGCCCACCCGGCGCGGCGCGGACCAGCGCAAACGTCAGCAGGCTGATGACGAGCAACAGCGGGACGGCGAAGATGAGACGTTTGACGAAATACATGGTCAGTGGTTCGCCGCTGACTTCTTGATGAATTGCAACGGATGCTGGTCGAGCATGTTCGGGTAGATGCCTTGAATCCGGTTGGTGTCGTAATAACTGACACCGACGTAATAAAACAGCGGCACGATGGCCACCGTCTCTCCGACGAGCAGCGTTTCCGCCTGCTGTAAAATTTTGGCGCGGGCGGTCACATCCGTTTGTTGGTTCGCTTCACGGAGAAGCGCGTCGTAGCGGGGACTTTTCCAGCCGGTGCGGTTGTTGCCGTTGTCGCTCATGAACATGTCGAGAAATGTGTTGGCGTCGTTATAGTCCCCGATCCAACTGGAGCGCGACAGGTCGTAGTCGAGCTGGCTTTGCGCGTTGAGATACACCTTCCATTCGAGCTGGCGCAATTCCATTTCGATGCCGAGCTCGTCGTGCCACATCTGCTGCAATTCCACGGCGACCTTCGCGTGGAGCTTGGCCGCGCCGCCCGCCGCCGCATCGAAGGTGTACTGAAAATGCGGAAAGCCTTTGCCGCCGGGATAGCCTGCCTCGGCCAGAAGTTTCCGCGCCAGCTCGGGATTAAATCCCAACTGTTCCGGCAGCGGCGGATAATTCGCCGTGCCCGGCGGCACCAGGCCAGCCGCTGGTTTTTCGCCGGAGCGCGTGATGCGGCTGACGATGCGGTTTTTGTCCACCGCGAGCGCCAGCGCCTTGCGGACACGCGGATCATCAAACGGTTTGCGCGTCAGGTTGAAGCGGAAAAAGTAAGTGGCGAGAAAATTAAAGGTGTGAAAATCAGGGCGTGGCAACAGCACGTCCATCAATTCTGTCGGCACCAGTTCCTTGTCCCAGACGATGTCCGCTTGACCGCGCGAATATAAATTCAGTGCCACGTTGGGCGAGCCGACGGGCAACAGGTCTATGATTTCCAACTGCGTATTGGCAGCATCCCAGTAGCGCGGATTTTTATGGAGCCGCACTTTGTTGTTGAGCCGCCAATAGGAAAGTGCATACGGCCCGCTGACCGGCATGGGGCGGGCCTTGATCCAAGCGTCGCCGTATTTGGCTATGCACTGGCGCGGCACCACGCTCATCACCGGCATTGCGCAGAGGTCGAGGAAAAAGGTGGTGGGCTGGTTTAACTTCACCTGCACCGTCAGCGAATCAATTGCGTGGACGCCCACCTGCGAAGCATCCTTGAGCTTTCCCGTGTTGAAGGCTTCACCATTCTTCACATAGTAGAACTCCCCGGCGTAATCGCTGGCCGTCAACGGATCCAGCGCCCGCAGCCAGGAATAAATCACGTCGTCCGCCGTAATCGTCTCGCCGGTGGACCAGGTGAGATTTGTGCGCAGATGAAAAATATAAACGGTGCCGTCAGGTGAAATCTCCCAGCGTTCAGCCAGACCGGGAATCGCACCGCCCGTCCGGGGATCCACGCGGGTCAAGCCTTCAAATAATCCCTGCACGATGCGCATCTCCGGCTGGCCGGTGACGATGCCTGGATCAAGCGATTCCGGTTCGTTGCCGTTGATGATGACGAGGTCGGCGGATTGTTCGCGCGATCCACACCCGCTCAGGAAAATCAGCAGGAGGGACGCAGCGCAAAAGAAAACGGCGAGCGACCTCCGAATTTCGTTCGGGACGCTCGCCGTAGAATTCATGGCCGGTTACTTGGCCGGAGCGGCGTTCGAAATCGCGGCGGGGGCCAGCAAGGTCAGGTTGGTTCCGGGGGCGGCGGCAGGCGCAACGGCTTGAGGCGCGGGAGCCGTTGGGATCGCCGGCTGGTTTTGCGGCGCCTTGAGTTGCTGCTCGAATTCCGTGAGGCTCCGCTGGGTCTGGTGGTTCTGCATGATGGAGATCACCACGGCCAGGCCGAAGAACGCGCCGACCGAGTATTTGGTGGCCTTGGTCAGGAAATTTCCCGAGCCGGAGCCAAACAACGCATCCGTGGCCGCACCGCCGAACGCCAGGCCCGCGCCCGCTTCTTTCTTCGGCAGTTGCATGAGCACCAGCAGAATCAAAAACAGGCAGACCGCAATCATCACCGCCGTCAACAAACCAATGAGTAACATCATAACTTTTTTCTTAAATCGAATTTTTAATAATATCCGCGAAGCTCCGGGCTTCCAGCGCCGCACCACCGACGAGCGCGCCGTCCACGTCCGGCTGGCTCATCAACTCACGGGCGTTGGACGGCTTCACGCTGCCACCATATTGAATCCGCACCTTTTTAGCAACGCTTTCGTCGAACATCTGCACGAGCAAACTACGGATGAACGCGTGCGCGTCCTGCGCCTGCTGCGTGGTGGCCGTCTTGCCGGTGCCAATGGCCCAAACGGGTTCGTAGGCGACGACGGTCTCGACCATCTGTTCCTTGGTCAAGCCGGCGAGGCTGCCGTTGATCTGGGTGGTCAGGACTTTTTCCATCTGGCCCGCTTCGCGCTCGGCCAACGTTTCGCCCACGCAGACAATCGGCTTGAGCGACGCGGCGTGAACGGCGAGCGCCTTCTTGGAGATCAAGGCATCCGATTCCTTCTGATACTGGCGGCGTTCGGAATGGCCGAGGATGACGTAGCGCACGGAAAATTCCTTGAGCATCCCGGCGGCGATTTCGCCGGTGAACGCGCCCGCGCCGTTCTCGCTCATGTTCTGCGCGCCGAGGCGGAGGTTGGAGTCGAGGACGGCCTTGGAAACTTCGCTCAACGCGGTGAACGGCGGGCAGACGACGACGTCCACTTCCTTCACGTTCGCGAGTTCGAGCTTCAAACCGCGCACGAGGTCCAGCGCCTCGGCGACGGTTTTGTTCATCTTCCAGTTTCCAGCAATAATCAGTTTTCGTTCTTTGTTCATGTGAAAGTTTTTTGACGCGAATTACGCGAATTTTCGCGAATAGTTTTGATGGGCGCGAATTGGCGAAATTCGCGTAAACATTGGTTTACTTGTCCGAGAGCGCCGCCACACCGGGCATTACCGCGCCTTCCAGAAATTCCAGACTTGCGCCGCCACCGGTGCTCATGAAGGTCACCTTGCTGCCGAGGCCGGCTTTGTTGATCGCCTTCACGCTGTCGCCGCCGCCGATGATGCTCACCGCGCCGTTGTTCTGCGTGGCGTCCACCACGGCTTGGGCGACCGAATTGGTGCCGGCAGCAAATCGCGGATCTTCAAACATGCCCATCGGGCCGTTCCACAAAATGGTTTTTGCCCCGCGAATGATGGCGGCGTAATTTTTCTCGGTCTCCGCACCGATGCTGAAACCTTCCGCGTCGTCAGGGATGTCGCCGCTGATGGTGCGGATGTTGGTCAAATCGTAAACGGGCTTGCCCTTTTTGTTCAACTTGCCCGAGTCCACCGGCGTGGCGATGACGGTGTCGGTCGGCAGTTGGAAATTCACCCCGAGCTTCTCGGCCTTGGCTTCGGCGGCCAGGGCGGTGTGTTTGTGGTCGGGTTCGATGAGAGATTTTCCCGTCTTCACGTCGTGTGCCAGCTTGAAGGTGTAAGCCATCGCGCCGCCGATGAGAATCGTGTCGGCTTTTTCCAGCAAGCGGTCGATGACCTTGATCTTGTCGGAAACTTTCGCGCCACCGAGGATGACGACGAAGGGACGCGCCGGCTTTTCGAGTTCTTCGCCGAGAAATTTCAATTCGCGCTCCATCAGCAAACCCGCCGCGCATTGGCCGCCGCGCTTGGCGACGATGCGGGCGACACCTTCCGTGGAGGCGTGAGCGCGATGTGCCGCGCCGAAGGCGTCGTTCACATAAACGTCTGCCACCTTCGCGAGCTTTTCGGCAAAGGCGGGATCGTTTTTTTCCTCCTCGTTGTAGTAGCGGACATTCTCCAGAAGCAACACGTCGCCGGGCTTCATGATGCCGACGGTCTGTTCGACTTTCTCACCGATGCAATCGTCCGCGAAGGCAACATTACAACCAAGCAAGTCGGCCAGCTTCACGGCGACGGGGCGGAGGGACATGGAAGTTTCGCGCTGGCCCTTAGGACGGCCCAGGTGCGCGGTGAGAATCAGCTTGCCGCCCTGTTCGATGAGGAATTTGAGCGTGGGCAAAGTCTCGACGATGCGCGTGGTGTCGTTGATCACCATCTGGCCGTTTTTGTCTTCCATCGGCACGTTGAAATCCACGCGGATGAAAACCCGCTGGCCGCGCACGTTCAAATCTCGAATTGTCAGCTTTGCCATAAAAAAAAAGTTTCCCGAAAACGGGAGCGCAGAGAATACCTCAGTGCGGTGGTGAGTCAAAACGATTTCCGATGGAATTGGATTGTCGTGGTGAAAATAAAAAGGCCCCTTTGCTTGCGCAAAGGGGCCGTGCGGGAATTATCCCAGATTAGAACTTGTAAACCACGTTGGCAGCAAACATGACCGCGTTGCGGAGGTTCGCGTTAGAGCCAAACTGGCCGGTGTTGGAGGCGTGATCCCAGCGGACTTCAGCCCGGCTGAGGACGTTTTTCCACAGGTCGTATTGGACGGTGTAGGTCAATTCAAACAGTCTGACCTTATCGTTTCCGTCAGTCGAGGTCACACCAGCGCCGTCGTCCACGTATTCGCCGCGCAGGTGCAGGCTCAATTTTTCCGTGGCCTGATAGTCGGCATACAGTCCATACACCCAAGTGTCCGCCATGCCATTGGGCGCGTCGTGCTCATGGCGATAGTCCAAGGCAAATCCGGCTTTCAATCCGGTGACGGGAGTCGCCAAGGTGAACCCGGTGTAGAAATGGCTCACATTGCCGTTGCCATTGACAGTCGCGGAACTGAAGCCGTCAATGTAGCCAACGGTCATGGAAGAGTCAGCCAGCCAGCCCATGCTTTTGGGAGCGGTCAAGGTCATGCCGAGCATCCAGACCTTGTCGGTTTCACTGTTGGTTTTGCGGGAGCCAATGGCGGGGCCAAAGGTGTTCGCCACGCCGGCGGTCAAGGTGGCAGCGTCACAGAGTTTGTACGTGCCAAGAATACCTTCGTGGGTGGTGGGTTCCACGGTGTAGCCATAGGAACGGGTGTAGTTCGGGTTGTTGCCGACGCTGGTGGATTCATAACCCACGATGGTGTCGAACACACCGATCTTCCAGTCAATGCCGTTACCGATGGGCGTGCGCAAAGCGACGTAGGCTTGGCGAATGGCGAACGCGCTTTCGCGGCTGGTGGCCAAGGTGCCAGCATCGGGACCAAACCAGAGTTCGGCATGATATCCGGCCGACCAAGGGGTTTCGTCCAAAGGTTTGTCGAGCGCCAAGTCAACGACGTTCAGGCTGAAACCATCGGCCTTGGTGGTGCCGCCTTGGGAATTTTTGGTGCTGCCGTCGCCGTAGGCATAAATCGGGTTGTTCCCGTTGCCGGTGCCGAGATTCCATTGCGCCGCCACATCCACATAACCGCTCAGGGTTGTGCTCGCCGCCGCCGTCTGCACCATGTTTGCGTCAACCGCTTGGGTCAGTGACGGAAGTGTCACGATTCCCGCTGCGGCCAAACCGACTGTCCATTTATTAAACTTCATTGGTTCCTCCAGGTTAGTTTGTTGTCTGTTTATTATTATGCATTTGTTGGGGCAAAACCAGTTTGCCCTGGCACCATCCCGGTGCATTTGCCCGCATTGATAAGTAAAGCCGCCGGGCTTGGCAATAACAATTTTTGCCTTTTCTCAAAGATATTTCCACGGTTGCGGCCCCGGCCAATCGCATGGCGGCGCACCTTTCCGCCAGCGAAATTGTCCCGAGATGGGACGATGACGGTCGCATACTGGACTCGGCTCTGACGGAAACCACGGATTCATCCGCTCCCCAGCGTGGAATGGAGTCTGCTGATTCAGTTCTTAAATTTAGAACGGTTGAGTCAGTCGCTGATCGCTTAACGTAAAAAATATGCCTTCATTCGTTTACACGGCGCGGGAAACCGCCACGGGCCGCGAGATCCGCAACGCGGTCGAGGCCGCCACCGAGCAGGCTGCCATCGCCGCGCTGCTCAATCGCAACCTTTTGGTCGTTTCGATCCAGGAAAAACTCGCCAAGAAAGGCCGCACCGCCGGGGGCAAGGTCGCCCTCGCCGATCTCGTCATTTTCACCCGCCAGTTGGCCACCATGATTGACGCCGGCCTGGCCATGGTGCAATCGCTCACCGCGCTCTCCGATCAATCACCCAACAAGGCCATGCGCGATGTCATTAAGGATGTCTGCACGCGCGTGGAAGGCGGTGACAGTTTTTCCGAAGCGCTGCACAAGCACCCCAAAGTGTTTGATCGTCTCTACGTCTGCATGGTTTCCGCCGGCGAAAAGGGCGGCCTGCTCGCGGAAATTCTCGCGCGCCTCGCCGTCTATCAGGAAAACACCGCGCGCCTGCGGAAAAAGGTCAAGACCGCGCTAATGTACCCGACCGTCGTCACCGTGGTGGCCATCCTCATCACCACGTTTCTGCTCATCAAAGTGGTGCCGGTCTTCGGCGATATTTACTCCGGTTTCGGCGCCAAGCTGCCGACGCCGACCCAGTACCTCATCAACCTCAGCAACTTTTTGCAAAAATATTTTCTGCTCCTCGCGCTCGCGGCGGGTGGCGGCGTTTATGGCTGGTTCCATTTCATCAAGACCAAGTCCGGCCGGCTGTTCTGGGATTCCCGCCGCATCAAGCTCCCGCTCTTTGGCGGCATCGCCCACAAAATCTGCCTGGCGCGTTTCACCCGCACCTTGGCGTCGTTGATCCGCAGCGGCGTGCCGATTCTCGAAGTCTTGCAAATTGTTTCCCAGACTGTCGGCAACGTCGTCATGGAAAAAGCCATCAAGGACGCCGCCACCGACATCGAACGCGGCGAAAGCATTTCCGTGGCGCTGGGCAAGCATCCCATCTTCCCGAACATGATCATCCGCATGATCACCGCCGGTGAACAGACCGGTAAAATTGACAACATGCTCGAACGCATCTCGGATTTTCTCGATGAAGAAATCGAAACCACCCTGTCTGGACTGACCTCGCTGATCGAACCCCTGATGATCGTCGTCCTCGGCGTCATCATCGGCGGCATGGTCATCTGCATGTTCCTCCCGATTTTCAAGATGAGCGAAATCATCAACGGCGCGAAATAACGCACCGCCTTCAGTTTCATGGGAAATGTTTCCCGCTCCCGCAGTCAAATGCGGGGGCGGGTTTTTTTCGGCACCGCGTTTACGGTCGCCTTAAATTCGTGACACCCCCGCACGCTTGGGCTAGTTTCCAAAAAAATGTGGTGGCCGGCATTTCTGCAAATCAAATCGAATGACCCGGAGGCCCGGCTGCTGGCGGTCCAGCGCCTGGCTGACGCCGGCAGCCCACGCGCGTTCGATGCGCTGGCGGAAGCCATCCGCGACGAGGACATGCGCGTGAGTCGCGCCGCCGTTACCGCGCTCGGGAAAATTGGCGGCGAAAAAGCCACGCTTGTTCTCATCAACGCCCTCGCCGACCACCATCCTGAATTGCGCCAGGCCGCCGTGGATGCGCTGCGCAACAAGCCCGAACCCCACGTCATCACGGCGCTCGTGGGCGTGCTGAACGATTTCGACGCCGGCGTGCGCGGCCGCGCTGCCCGCGTTTTGGAAAGTCTCCGCTGGCGGCCCGGCAACGCCAAAGAAGAAATCTGGTACGCCGTCGCACAGGGGCACCTCAAGCAGATCGCGTCCTTTGGCGCGCAGGCCATCGAGGCGCTGGAAATGGTCCTGCTCGGCGGGCCGTACAGTTTGCAGGTCGCCGCGCTCCACACGCTCGGGCAGATCGCCGATGAACGTGTCCTGAACACGCTCATCCCCGCGCTCAAATCCAGCGACCACGCCGTGGCCGTGGCCGCCATCGAAGCCCTCAGCCATTTCGGCGGCGCGAAGGCCGCCGACGCGCTCGTGCCGATGCTGCGGCATCCCGATCATCGCGTCCGCGTCGCCGCCATTGACGCCGTGGCCGGCTTCGAAGGCCACCAGACCACGGCCGCGTTGACGGAACTGTTGAAGGATTCCATCTGGGACGTGCGCCGCGCCGCCGCGCACGCGCTCGGCAAATGCAAGGACGCCAAAGCCGTGGACGGCCTCATCCTCGCGCTGAAAGATTCCGACAACGACGTGCGCGAATCCGCCATCGAGGCGCTCGGCAACATCGGCGGCAAGCGCGCCATCGGCCCGCTCGTGCTGGCGCAGGTGGACGCCGACTCCAGCGTGCGGCGCGCGGCGGGCGTCACGATTCAGAAATTAAATCCCAACTGGCCGGCCAGCGAGGAGGCGCAGCAGGTCATCCCCGAATTGCGCGCCGCGCTGGACTTTGGCGATTCCGCCATCCGTTACGCCGCCACCAGCGTGCTCGGCCGCATGGGCAAACTTGCCGACAAAACGCCCGGCGTCACCGACGGCACCACCGTGCTGACCGCCGCCGGCCAGAAACGCCGCAAAATTTTTTCCGTGTTTGTCGAACTGCTCCAAGACCCGGACTCGGACGTGCGCCTCGCCGCCGTGCAATCCCTCGGCCGGCTCGGCGATCCGCGCGCCGCGTCCGCCTTGATGACGGCGATGTCGGATCAAGACGAATCGGTGCGGCACGCCGCCGCCGAGGCCGTCGAGTTCCTCAACTTCCTGGGGGTCGCCTGATGGACACAGTTCATCTCAAAGCCAATCGCGCCAAGCGCCTCCTGATCGTGGACGACGACACCGCGTTCACCGGGATTTTCAAGGAGTTCCTGCTGGCGCACCGGCCCGGCACCTGGATTGTTCACACCGCCGATCATTACGCGCCGGCGCTGACGTGCCTCAAGGAAAGCGCGATTGACCTGATCGTGCTGGATTTGAACATGCCGGTCATGGACGGGCTGCAACTGCTTTCGCTGATCAAGCGCACGCATCCGGCGATTCCCGTCGTGATGTTCACCGGTCTGGCCACGGCGGAAAACCGCGCGGCCAGTTTGAAAGCCGGCGCGGCGCTGTTCCTCGATAAGACGGAAGTGGCGGGCGACCTGAAAAAAATCTACGCCGCGCTGGAAAGCATCGCCGCCACGCCGACGGAGGGTTTTCGCGGAATGCTGCGGCAGGTCGGGCTGCCCGACGTGTTGCAGATGGAATGTCTCAACCGCAAATCCACTCTGCTGGAAGTCACCGCGAGCAGTGATGCCGGGCGGATTTACATTGAGGACGGCTCGATCATCCATGCGGAAACCCACACGCAAAGCGGCGAACCCGCGTTGTTCCAACTGCTCGCGTTGAGCGGCGGCGAATTCCAGATCAAGCCGTTCACGCCCCCGCCGCGCCGCACGATTGACGGCCACTGGGAATCGCTGCTCATGGAATCGGCGCGGTTGCATGATGAGGCTTCGGCGACGACGCACCTCACCAAACCCGCACCCACCACGGCCGAACCCGAACCTCCGCCCGAGGTTTCCGTCGTCCGCAAGATTGAAGAAATTGTTTTGTGTTCCGCCACCGGCGAACTGCTCTACGAATGGCAGCCAAAAAATGTGGACCGCCGGATTCAACTGCTGGATTTGATTTCCAACATCGCCCTCTCGTTCGCCAAGACCCCGCTGCTGACGCGCGGCGAACGTCTCGAAGTCGAAGCGCCCGAGTCCCGCGCCGTGCTGCTGATCCAGCCGGACCGGAGAATTTTCGTCCAGTCCATCCCGAAGCCATGAGTGCCGCCATTCAATCATGGCTCGAACAGGTGGCCGCCTGCCGCGGGTTGCTGGCGTGCGGCTTTCGCAAAGCCGACCGCTCGCTCACCGTGAAAAGTTGCAGTGCGGATTTTCCCGCTCCGCAGATGGAGCAGACGATGCGCAAGCTGTTCGAGGCCGTCTATGCGCTGCAACAAAACCAAATTCCCACCGAACGCGTCCGCTGGCATTTTGAAACCGCGCAACTGCATTGCGTCGCCCGGCCCGGTGGCGTGATGGCGGTGCTGCTGGTGAACACGGCAACGGCCGGTGCTTTCGAAATTGAATGCCTGCTGGCCGCCGCGCCCTTGTCGCCGACGTAGCCAGGCGACGGCCATTTCAGAACCGCAGATGCTTCACCGTCAGACCGCCGTTGATGAGCTGTTTCAGCGAGTCAATGCCGATGTGCAGATGCTTGTCGAGAAACGCCTGCGTCACCTTCGCGTCGCTCGCGGCGGTCTTCACGCCATCCGGCGTCATCGGCTGGTCGGACACCAGCAGCAGCGCGCCCGTCGTGATTTCGTTGTGGAAGCCGGTGATGAAAATCGTGGCCGTCTCCATGTCAATGGCGATGCAGCGGATTTTGCGGAGATATTTTTTGAACTGGTCGTCATGCTCCCACACGCGGCGGTTGGTCGTGTAAACCGTCCCCGTCCAATAATCGCGCTGGTGGTCGCGGATGGTTGTGGAGATCGCCTTCTGCAGACTGAACGCCGGCAGCGCGGGCACCTCCGGCGGATAATAGTCGTCCGACGCGCCCTCGCCGCGGATCGCCGCGATGGGCAGCACCAGCGAACCCAGTTCCGCGACATGCTTCAAGCCGCCGCATTTGCCGAGAAACAAAACCGCCGCCGGCTTCACCGCGCTTAACAAATCCATGATCGTTGCCGCGCTCGCGCTGCCCATGCCGAAATTGATGATCGTGATGCCGTCGGCGGTCGCGTTCGGCATCGGCTTGTCCGCGCCCCGGATCGGCACCTTGTGCCAGCGGGCAAACATTTGGACGTAGTTGTTGAAGTTGACCAGCAGGATGTGCCGGCCGAAGTCCTTGAGCGGCGTGCCCGTGTAGCGCGGCAGCCAGTTGGCGACAATCTCAGCCTTGCTTTTCATACGTTGCCAACGGGTTGTCACACAGAACCGCTGCGACGGCAAGCGGAAATCCACCCGCCGCCTCCGTTCAACGGTGGCTGGTTGGAAAAAGTTTCCGGCTCGCGAACCGGCTCCCGGGATTCACTTCGCCGGATTGGTTCCGGTGGCTCCGGGCGCGGCCCAGGGATTAGTGGTTTGCTGCCGACGAATGCGTCGCACTTCAACCGTCATCCAGAGGACGAACAGCAGGATGCCCAGCACCACCGCACCGAGGACGAACCACGGCCAGCGATAGCGGGGCGGGGCGGAATCTGTGTTCGGATTTTCCATGCGGGCCATTCTCCCACGCGACCCGGCGGCGGCGCAATTTATTTTCCGGGCCGCGTGGCTTGATTGTTTTTCGGCGGCGCGGTATTCCTGCCCGCCATGAAATCCGCCCCGTGGTTGCTCCTGCTTGTCTTGCTGATGAGCTGCATTTCCGGCTGCCAGTCCGCGCGCCTCGCCACCAAGCCGCTTTATCGCGATCCCGTTTACGACGGGGCGGCCGACCCGGTGGTGATCTGGAATCCGCTCGTGAAACGTTGGTGGATATTTTACACGAACCGCCGCGCGAACGCGCCGGGTCTGTCCGGTGTGGCGTGGGTGCATGGAACGCCCATTGGCATTGCGGAATCAGCGGACGGCGGCGCGCACTGGAAATACCTCGGCACCGCACAGTTTGATCTGCCCATTGAATACGGCGGCACCAACGTCACCTGCTGGGCACCCGACGTGACCCGTGCGCCGGACGGAACCTGGCAGATGTTTCTCACCGTCGTGCCGGGAATTTTCCAGGACTGGAATCATCCGCGCGACATCGTGCAACTCACGAGCACGGATTTGGTTCACTGGAAAAATCCGTGCAAACTTTCGCTCGCCTCGGACCGCGTGATTGACCCGAGCATTTTGCGATTGCCCAACGGAACTTGGCGGCTCTGGTATAACGACGAGCGCACCGGCAAATCCATCCACTTCGCTGACAGTACCGATCTCGTGACATGGACGGACAAAGGTCTTGCGTTCAAAAGCCGGGGCGAAGGGCCGAAAGGTTTTCGCTGGCGGGGAAAATTCTGGTGCGTCATTGACGAATGGAAGGGGCTGGGCGTTTTCCGTTCCGCCGACGCGCTGCACTGGGACAAGCAACCGGCCAATCTGCTGGCCCAGCCTGGCACCGGTGCGGACGACGGCGTGATGGGCGGGCATCCCGACGTGGTGGTGAGCGGCGACCGCGCGTTTCTTTTTTACTTCACGCATCCTGGCCGTCGGGGCGATGGCGCCAAAGCCGACCGCACCGAACAGCGCCGTAGTTCCATTCAAGTCGTCGAGCTGCACGAACAAGACGGCTGGCTCGCCTGCGACCGCGACCAGCCGACGCACATTCTTTTGCAGCCGCAAAAATAAAATCGCATGGAAAACAAAACCATCATCCTCACCGGCCTCTCCAATCAGGAATTTCTCGAACGCCACGCGCAGCCGGGCCGCATCGGGCTGTGCGGCGGCTCGGCGGGCGTGGACATCGTTATCCGCCGGGCGCAACGGCATGTCCACGAGTCCGGCCGGTGGAGCGATTGGTCGCACGCTTTTTTCTTTGAAGGCCAACGCGCTGACGGCCAGCACTGGATCATGGAATCCGATCTGCAAATCCTCCGCAAAAACATCCAGCTCGGCGCGCAGGAAAACCGTATCAGCAAATACTTCGACGAAAAAATGTATCCGGCGCTGGCGGTGCTGGACTTCGGGTTGAGCGCGGCGCAGGTGACGGCGGTGCTCCGGGAAGGGTTGGAACTGGTCGCCAACCACGAGCGCTATTCGCTGCGCGAAGTAGTCGGGACGCTGGTGGCGTTGCGCAAACCGGAACTGCGCGCGCAGGAAAATATTCTGGCGCGGGAACGCTCGCTGTATTGCTCCGCCTTCGTGCAGCGGATTTTTCAACCAGTCGGCCTCGAGCTGGCGCCCGGCGTGGCCGGCAAGAACACCACGCCGGAAGACCTCGCCCACACGCCGGTTCCGCATGTGACCTATCTGCTGCAACGCGAAGCCGCGCCGGGAAAAGTTTCCAAGCTGAAGACGAAAATTCAAAACCGCGTCCGCTCCGGTTTGGGTAAACTCAAACGGCAGAAAGCCGGGTAGGGCGCGTCACTGTCATGGTGATTTGACCCGGACGGAGCAGCCGGGCGGGCAACAAACTCATTGCCTCGGCGGTTCGGGTTGCACTAATTTCCGGTGACTGACGCCCGCAGCAATTGAATCACCGTGAATTGCCCTGTGGCGCGTTCGCAAAAAATCTTATGAAGCTGAACATCGTTTTGCCGTGGTTGTGCGTGCTGGGCCTCAGCGCCGGGCTGGCCGCTGTCGTGGTCTCCGGCCAGAAAAAAGACGCGGAGCTGGCGCAGTTGCGCGCGGAGAGCGGGCAGGCCCAGCAGGTGCGGGCGGAGCTGGAAAAACTGCAAACGCAGACGAAGGAGCAGGCGGGAAAAATCGCCGAACTCAGCCAGGGCACCCAGGAACTGCTCCGGTTGCGCAGTGAAAAGCAGCAGCTCACCCGGCAGTTGCAACAGGCGCAAACCCAGGCGCAGCAGGCGCAGAATCAGGTAGCCCAAGTGGCACAGACCGGCACGCAGCAGCTCCAGCAGTTGCAGAATGAAAACCAGCAGTTGCGTACCGTGGCGGTGCAGGGGCAGCAAGTCTTGCAGCGCAACGCCTGCATCAACAATCTGCGGCAGTTGGATGCGGCGAAACAACAGTGGGCTTTGGAGTTCAACAAGACGGCGGGTGCCGTGCCCACGGCGCAAAACATCACGCCCTACCTGCCGAACCAGGTGCTGCCGGTGTGTCTGGCGGGCGGCGGGTACACGCTCAACGTGGTCGGCGCGGCCCCGACCTGCAACATGCCCGGCCATATCCTGGCCCAGTGAGGGGGGCAACAGTTCGCCGTCAAGTGTGCCGGGGTCGCAGCAGGATGGCCTTCTTGTCCG
>JANYDP010000516.1 GCA_025363535.1 Verrucomicrobiota bacterium
TTATTATCTCACCGGCTCGACCGGCGCGGACATCTGGGACTTCAACAGCGGCGTGGAACTGTGGCGCTCGCCGGATTTGAAAAAATGGGATTACGTCGGCCTCGTCTGGTCGCTCGCGAAGGATGCGACTTGGGAAAAAGAACCGCGCGAGCTGCACGGCAAACCCACCGTCACCATCTGGGCGCCGGAGATTCGTTTCCTGAAAAAGTTGAACACCTACGCCATCGTTTTGAGCATGGCCCCCGGCGGCATTTCCATTTTGAAAAGCACGACCGGCAAGCCCGAAGGCCCGTATGTGAATCCCGTTCCCGGCGGCAAACCATTGCGCGGCGGCATTGACGCCACGTTGTTCGAGGATGACGACGGCAAAGTTTATTTCGTGAATGGCGCGGGCGGCACGATCAGCCTGATGAAGGACGACCTCACCGGTTTCGCCGAGACGCGCAAGGTGGAGCTGCTCCATCCCGACCTGAACCCCGCGCATCACGCGGCGAAAGTGGTGCAGCGCGGCATGAAAGGTTTTGGTCACGAAGGCGCGGTGCTGTTCAAAGCCAACGGCAAATACTATCACGGCGCGGTGGACGATTACGAAGGCCGCTACTCCAGTTGCGTCGCCATCGCGACCAACATCTGGGGGCCATACGACCAGTGGCACGAGGCGGTGCCGTGCGGCGGCGGCACGGATTATTTTCAAGACAAGGCCGGCAACTGGTGGTGCGCGTTTTTCGGCAACGACAACGCCGCACCCTTCCGCGAAAAACCGGCCATCGTGAAAATTGATTTCGCCACGGATGGAAAAATTTTCGTGGCGGACGAACAGCCGTCCTTTGTTTTGCAAGCAGGCGCAAAAACCCATTGGCGTGAAACCGGGAGTTCAGGCGGAAAACAGCCATGAAGAAAACACTCGGAACGCTGATTCAACTTGCCGCGCCGAAATCAGATGAAGGTGGAAGCGCGCGGCGGCGGAAGGGCTGACTCGTCGAGCCGTAATCCGGTGAAGGGCTGAAAGTCCGGCAGATGATAGCCCAAGGCAACTTGTCGCGCCGTAGTCAGACGAAGGAGGACGCCCTGGGTTAATCGTCAAAAAGATTCCAAGCCCTGACTTGCCGCGCCGAAGCGAAGCGAAGGCGGGAAGGGCGGCAGAAGTTGAACCGCGAAATAAACGAACCACGCGAAATTTTTCCCCCTCTCCTCGCCGAACGAGGAGAGGGTTGGGGTGAGGAGCAAAATGCGTCAGATCTCATCGTTGTTTTCCGAATGAAAACAATCAGCAAGCTTTAGTTCGTATTGTCTGGGCATGATTGCACTGCTTGGGATGGTGTTGAAGCGCGTGATTGTTGGCGTGTTCGTTAATGCGTTCTCAACGTTCCATAATTCCCACGCACGGTTTTCTCGTTGGCATCGCTGGTATTCATCCCATTCGGGTTTAGTAAGCACCAAAGTTTTAGCCGTGGACTTGTGGGATTTGAGTTCGATGCGTAGCTCTTCATTGGGCCGCAGTGCAAGCAGATCAAACCCCGGACTGGTTTGATCCATTTCCTTAATTTCAGGGTATTTTAATGTTTCACGCAAATAGCGTTTAGCACACTCAATTCCGGCGCGCTCAACCTTTTTCTTTTCATCTTGCTCTGCCTGTCTTTGCGTCGCGTCCTCGGGACGATTGGCTGTATGTCCTCCTTGTGAGGTTCGAGGTTCAGGAGAACGCCTATCATTTCGGCGCGACCGCTTGCCATATTTTACCTCGGCCTTCTTATGTGATGAGTCGTCAGCTTTGGTTTGAGTTGTTG
The DNA here is from genome assembly GCA_025363535.1 of Verrucomicrobiota bacterium. GTDB lineage: Bacteria > Verrucomicrobiota > Verrucomicrobiia > Limisphaerales > CAIQOK01 > CAIQOK01. The sequence continues at coordinate 1,788 of JANYDP010000516.1, forward strand.
TTGCGGCGGAAGATGTTTGTGTGAGCTTGTGTTGCGAGCAGAGCAAGTAGAGTGTCTCCTACCATTCAGCGTCGCGGCTCTTGAGCCATGTCGAATCATTGCAGGCTTCAAAAAGTTGGTTGAATTGCAGTGACCGGACACCGAGTGGTTTCAGCCGTTTGTTCCAATCACGCTCCCATTCCGGGTGGAGTAATCTCACGTCAGCACGGCTTCGGGGAGCATCGCACAAAACTTTATTTGCTAGGTCTCCAGCAACGAACGCGTGTTCCGGCAAGACGCAATCGTCATCCTTGGTTATCCAGCACGGCACGCATTGTCGAGTGCAGCGGTTGAGCCGGGCTTTGATTGAGCGCAGCGGCGGATTT
>JANYDP010000549.1 GCA_025363535.1 Verrucomicrobiota bacterium
GCTTCGACCACGGCGGGGATTTTTCTAGCGGGGAAACCCAATTTTCCCAGAACTCCCGGGGTCATCTGCATCGCGTAGGCCACGCAATCCCACGCCGCCAGCGCCTCGGGGTTTTCCGGGCGATGCCCGACAAAGACACCCAGATCGTGCAGCCACACGGCGGCGAACACCACGTCGTCATCGTAGTTCTGGCCCGCGCCGACGTCCCGGGTCAACGCGTAGAGCCGGGGTTGATGGCCGAATTTTTCCACGGGCCGGGCCTGGACGCGGATGTAATCCACGAGGTCGGGGCGATACGATTCAGGGTTCATCGCGGAGGGGAGTAATTCATTGGAATTCAACCGAAGGCTTAACCACGAAAAGTGAAGGCAGCCGTAGCGTTGCAGTTGCGGCGACATGGCCACCAGATAATGCCGACTGATTCCGTGCCATCAAATCCAGCCGAACAATCCCGCTTGGTTTTCATTGCGTGTGGTTCGTCTATTTCGTGGTGAAATAATTGTCCCAGATCAGCTCGCCACATCCAGTGCGTGGATGGCCTGGCGCAGTTTGGTTTCGATTTTTTTCTGGCGTTCGGGCGCGAGGATTTTTCCGCCGCCCGCTTCATGGATGTAAAAAACATCAATGGCCGCGCCCTTTTCCGTGCAGATTTTGGCGGCGGTAATGTCCAGCTCCAGCGCGGCGAGCGTTTCGGAGATGGCGTAGAGCAGGCCGACCCGGTCCTCGGTCTCGATCTCGATGATGGTGCGCGTCTCCGAGGCGTCGTTGTCGAAATGAAAGAGCGTGGGAATTTTTTCACCCGTATAGCCCTGGTAGAACGGACGCGTGATCTTGTGCCGGGCGATCAGCGTCTTCACGTCCAGCTCGTCGCCGGCCAGGATCTTGTTCAGCACTTTCTGAAACTCCTCGCGCTGCTCCCGGTCGGCCAGGTTGCCAGTGCGGGCATCGGTCACATAAAACGTGTCGAGCGCGATGCCGTCGGCGCGGGTGAAAATCTGTGCGGTCAGAATGTTCAACCCCGCCGCGCTGAACGAGCCGGTGATCTTGCTGAACAATCCGGCGCGATCCCAGGTGCAGATCTTGACGGCGTTGCAGCCCCGGTCGGGGTCGTTGCGCCAGTCCACGACCGGGGCGAGCAGGTTGTCGTCGGCGGAAACCTGCTGGCGCATGAAGGTGTGGGCAAGGTCGAGGTCGCCGAGGATTTCCGCCGCCGGATGGATTTGAAAATAACGCGGCAGCAGACTGTGAAAATGCGCCTGCACCTCGTCGCCGGTGAACCGGTCGCCCGCCAGCCGGACCACTTCCTCCTGGAGCAGTTCCCGTTGCTTCTCCTCGGCGCGGAGGAACTCCGTCCCGCCGGTGAGGAGCGGCAGAGCCTTGCGGTGGAGGGACCAGAGCAGCGCGTCCTTGAAGCCGTTCCAGAGCTTGTCACTGGTCGCGAGCGAGTCGGCGAAGGTCAGCACGGTGAGCAGGGAAAGGGTTTCCACGGTCTGCACCTGTTTCACGAAGTTGCGGATCACGAACGGGTCGTCCAGGTCGCGCCGCTGCGACAGGCTGGCCATGAGCAGGTGGTTTTCAATCACGACCCGCAGCGTGTGGGCGGCCACGCCGTCGAGCTGCAGCCGCCGCGACACGCGGGTGGCGAGCTGGCCACCGAGTTCGGAATGTTTCCCGTGCCCGTCCGCCTTGCCGGTGTCATGCAGCAGCAGCGCCAGGTAGAGCAGGAACGGATGTTCGAGCTTTCGAAAGAGCGGCGTGTAGGCTTCGTAGCGCGGTTCGCGCGCCTCCCAGATGCGGTCCAGTTGTTCCAGACACATCAGCGTGTGTTCGTCGGCGGTATATTGATGATAGAACTCGTGCTGCACCAGGCAGGTCAGCTTGCCGAACTCGGGAATATATTTGCCGAGCAGGCCCACGTCGTGCATCGCCCGCAGAACCGGGGCGACGTTTCCGCGCTGGTTGAGGATCGTCAGAAACGTTTCGCGCACATGCTCGTCATTCTGAAACTCGCGGTCGGCCAGGGCGAGCTGGTTGCGGATCAGCTGCGCCAGGTCAGGATGAATCCGCAGGCCGCGCTGCTGCGAATGCAGGAACACGCGCATCAGCCGGCGCGGCTGGTCGCGGAAGATGCGGCTGGAGACGGCGTGGATTTCGCCGTTGAGGAATTTGAAGCCGTCCACCGGTTCGGGTGCGGGCTGGCGGCGGCGCGGCAGCAGGGATTTGAGTAGCGAAGGCGGCGGCGGCGCAAGGGCCATGCGCTGCTCGAGCGTGCGCGTGATGAGGTAGATGTTCCGCGAGTGCGAGTAGAAGACGCGCATGAACTTTTCAATGCGCTGGCTGGGCGAGCGGTCCGCGTAGCCGAGGTTGGTGGCGATGGCGGGCTGGAGATTTTTTCCCAGCACGTCGGTCGCGCGCTCCGTATGGTAGTGCATCTCGGTGCGCACGCGGAGCAGAAAATCGTAGGCGGCCTCCAGCTGCTTGCGCTCGGCCAGGCTGACAAATTCCAACTGCTGCAGCTCCGCCAGCGAGCGCGTGCGGTGTTTGAAAAAAGTCATCCACAGCAGGTTTTGGTAGTCGCGCAGCCCGCCGACGCCGCTTTTGATGTTCGGCTCCTGCATGCAGGCGGAGTTGCCGAACTTGGCGCGCCGCTCGGACTGGTCGGCCAGCCGCAGGGCGATGTACTTGTCCACGTAGCCCGTGACACATTTGGTGACGAGCGTCTTTTGAAATTTCTTGAACAGCTTTTCGTCGCCCGTGATGAGCCGCGCCTCGATGAGCGAGGTCTTGGATTGCATGTCGCTGTTGGCGACGCTCACGCTGTCCTCGATGCTGCGCACGGAGTAGCCGACTTTCAACCCGATGTCCCACAACGGATACAATATACCGTCAATGATGCGCGCGAGTTGCGGCAGCGGTTTGTTGCCCGCCACGAGCCGGCCATCGTGCAGGAACATGAA
>JANYDP010000021.1 GCA_025363535.1 Verrucomicrobiota bacterium
CGACCGGGGAAATTCCGGTTCGTCGCGCTGATGCAGTTGATGCCGGATTTGTTGATGCGGCCAAATGTATCCACCGGACCACCGAGGCACGCGGCGCAACCGGCGTTCTCCGTCATCTGCACGCCAGCCTTCACCATCACGTCCCAGATCGTTTCGTTGCCCCAATACGTCGTCTGCAGATCGCGGACGATGTCGGGCGTCGCGGGCACGCCGAAGGTGTCAATCACAACTTTCTTGCCGCGCAGGATGTGGGCGAACTCCACAAAGTCGCTGGTCTTGCCGCCCGTGCAGGAACCGATGTAAGCGCGGTCCAGCTTCACGTCCATGTCCTTCGCCTTCTTGCGCTGGCCTGGATCGGGATGACACGCGACGGTCGGTTCAAGTTGGTCGAGATTCACGGTGTGTTCATAGACGAACTTCTCATCGGCATCGCGCTCGACGGGTTCGTAGGCGGACTTGGTGCCGTTCAACTTCACGCGGGCATCCACGTATTCCGCCGTGCGCGCATCAAATTCAAAGATCGCATTCTTGCCGCCCGCTTCAATCGCCATGTTCGCAATCGTCATGCGGTCATCAATCGAAAGTGATGCGACTCCGGGGCCGTCGAATTGCAACGCGCGATAGGTCGCGCCGTCGAAACCGATTTCGCCGATGCAATGGAGAATGATGTCCTTCGCCATCACGCCCGGCTGAAGTTTTCCTTCGAGAGTGAAGTGCATCGTCTCAGGAACCTTGATGAGCAACTTGCCCGTGCCCATCACGAAACCCGCGTCAGTATTGCCGATTCCAGTGGCGAACTGATTGAACGCGCCCGCCATGCAGGTGTGCGAGTCGGTGCCGAAAAGAATTTCGCCGGGCCGCGTGTGGCCTTTTTGCGGCAACGCGGTGTGGCAGACACCGGCGTAACGCGAACCGTACTGGCGCTTCATGTTTCCCTTCGCGGCATCGAAAACCCAATGGCCGTTCGAGTCGTCAATCACGTCGTAGAAATACTCGATGCCTTGCTCGCGGGAAAAATCGCGGAGGATGTCCACGTTGCGATTCGACTTGGAGTCGGCGGTGAAAATGTAATGGTCGGGAATGATGACGACGCGGTTGCGGTCCCAGACCTTGGCGTCCTGGCCGAATTCGCGTTTGAACACGCCAATGGTTCCCGGGCCGCACACGTCGTGCGTCATGAGGACATCGGCCTTCACCCAGATATTGTCACCGGCCTGCACGCGGGCTTTACCGGCGGCGCGGGCGAGAATTTTTTCTGTCAACGTCATAGAGCTTTGAGGTTAGCCGACCCACGCGCTGACTTCAACTCGGAATAGCCCGTTTACTTGAACGCGCTGGTGACGGGCCGGCCCCAAAACGATTCTGGCAGCGGAATTTTCAACAGCCAGAGCGCGGTGGCAGCGGTGTCGTATTGCACGACGGGCGCAGTGATGGAGAAATTTTTCTTCACGCCTTTGCCCCAGGCGATCCAGGGAATGGTGACATCATCCGACGTCGCCGCGCCGTGCGTGCCGACGGTTTTTCCCTCTTTGTTTTTGATGTCATGCGAGCCGTGGTCCGCCGTGAGGATGATGACACTGCTGTCCGCCATCCCGGCGGCGGCGATAGCGTCCTTGATGGTTTTCAGCGCGGCATCGCAATCCGCCAGCGCCAGCATTTTTTCCGGGGAGTTCGCCCCGGATTTATGGCCGGCGACATCGGGATCAGCGAAATGAATGAAGCAAAGATTGGGCTTTATCTGTGCGACCTGCGCGGCAAACGCCTGCGCCACCGCCTTCGCATCTGCATCCGGTTGCGGCCAGACAAACGCATCAACGCTGCCCGGCAGAATCAGGTGCTTGAACTTTTCCTTGCCGACGAACATGGCCGTCACCAGCCCGTGCTGTTTGGCGATGCTGAAAATCGTCGGGATTTTAACGAGCCCATTCGTCGGTTCGTAATCGTTCCAAAGAACTTGATGCACCTGCGGTCCCACGCCGGTCAGCATCGAGGTGTGGGACGGCAATGTAAGGCTGGGCACGATGGTGTAAGCGCTCCACGTATGCGCGCCTTCCGCCGCCATCTGATGGAAGGTCGGCATGTCGGCTTTCTGAATCAAATCGGGATTGCCCTGATCGAAGCTGATGATGAAAACGTGTTTGACGCGGGGTGCCGCCGTGGCCGCCACCGGATCGAACAGGCCAAGGGTGAAAATTCCGACGAGCAGGGCGGTAAAAGCAGGTTTTAATTTCATGTTTGCCTGTCGGACGTTTTTAGTTCGTGGTTGGTTAAACAAAAATGTCTGAACCCGTATGCCGGTTCGCTGCGGAGTAGTGACCGATAGTAGCCCACGGTGGAAATCGTGGGAACAGAGGAAAAACGGTTCAAGCCCCGGAGGGGCGAAAGAAATTGGGCCAACGTGCGGTTGCTTTCTGCCGCCCCTCCGGGGTTTATCACGCTCAACACATCCAACCCATAGCTCACGCTGTGGGCTACTGGCTGACGCCACTCCGTGGCTGCCAAACGCGAGCTGATTTCGAGGCCGAACAGAGTGAGCCGCCTGGTCAATTCCTCGGGCGACCAGTTGAAATCAACGTATTGTTTGAGCCAGTTTAGAGTGACTTTCATTTGGGAACTGCTTTTTTCTGACGCGGTTTGTTGATGCGATACGCAACAGGTTTTTCACGGAGAGCAAACGCTTCTTCGTCCACGGCGGGCGCGTGAATACATTCAAAATCGGTTGTTGAAAATAAATTCTCGTTTTCCTCCAGAATGCGTCGCGCTGCCATACGACAATATTCCGGGTCAATCTCAATACCAAGACTGTTACGCCCCCACTTCATGGCTGCGAGCATTGTCGTCCCGCTACCGCTGAACGGATCAAGAACCGTATCTCCGTGGAACGAAAACATGCGAACGAGGCGTGTAGCGAGTTCGATCGGAAATGGTGCAGGATGCGCCCGCGTTGAAGCTCCATTGAGCGTCCAGATTTGCCGAAACCATTCATTGAATTCGTCTTTCGGAATCATGCTCAATCGCCGCTGTTCTTCGGTCGGCTGGCGATAACCGCCTGGTTTGCGCTGCATGAGGATGAACTCAATGTCGTTTTTAACAATGGCGTTTGGCTCGTAAGGCTTGCCGAGGAACTTGCTGCTCGTGTTTGCCTCGAATGCCGCGTTGGAAATCTTGTGCCAGATAATTGGATTAAGATTATCGAAGCCGAGTTTGCGGCAGATGACGCAGATATCAGCGTGCAACGGCACGACGACATGCCGACCATTTTCTTTGCGAGACAGGCAAACATCGCCCACCACGCAAACTAGCCGCCCACCAGGCACAAGCACACGATAGCTCTCTGCCCAAACCCGCTTTAGATCGTCTAGAAATTTTTCGTAGTCTAAAACATGACCCAACTGGCCGGGACTGTCATTGTAACGCTTGAGCTTCCAATACGGGGGCGACGTTGCCACCAGATGCACCGACTCGTCTGGGATGTAGGAGAAGCTGCGCGCGTCGCCTTGGTAGAGACGATGAATTGTCGCTGTATGACCATTGTTGGATGCGTTGCGCATGTCAGTCACCCGTTTTACCTGATAGGGCTTTGAATTCGCACCTTTCGGCTGAAGATTCAAGATTTCCTCGATGCCCGCCCGACAAAAAAGTTGTGTTGGCTGCCACGTAGCTGATTTATTCAATGAGGTTCTTGAACGCTTGCACTGTCTTCCAGAGCAATTCCGAAACCTTGGTTATGTCCGTTTCCTTTTTGTCCAAAGATTTGAACACTGAAAATGGAATCGAAGCGGTCACCACAAACCCTAACGACATTGTGAGGTAGCTTCTGTCAGTGTCCAAAAAGTTCTCGGCCCATCCGCATTGCTCTCGCCATCGGAATTCGGGCTTGAAGTGTTCATCAAACAAGCGTTCAAGTTCGCCCCAGCTAAGGCGCTCCCATTTGCCTGATTGCGTTTTGTAGTTCTTAAGGGTGTGCAACGGCTTGGTGGTGTCGTTTTCAGAAAACTCAATGCTCGTAATGTAGCCGTTGAAATGGCTGAGCTTCACTTCGTATTCGATGCCAAGCGGGTATTCCTTACCGCTAGCCTTGAGCGTCTTCTTTCTAGTCCAGTCCAACTGTTTCCCAGTGAAAACAGAATATCCCTGTGCTTTCGTATTTGCTGGCCAGATGCGGCACTCAACGTAATCCACCCCGTCGGCGTCATTATGAGCGAAATAAGGTTGGAACTCGCTGACCCAGCCAAATGGTAATGAGATGCCGAGCCGGTCGCCGTAGGGCAAAAGTTGAAACTCGTCACCTGCGATGCGAGAAACTCCGACAAGAGCCTGCTTCATCCGCTGCGCAAGTTGCGGACTCCCGTTATGCGTGAACGGAAGTGTGTTAAACGGTTTTGGTTCAAACCAATCAGGGTATCGTATTTCACCCAACTCCAAGAAATCGCTGATGATGTGCGGGTCTTGCGATAGTAGCTGCTGAACGTGTTTGACCCTCTCCATGAGCACAACCACATCTTGCCACGAACACCGCACAGGCTTCACGTCAATGGCAGTTTTCGCAGCACCGTTGATGAATGGCAGCACTTGGTTGTAGAGTTGCGCCTTGCAATCCTCGCTGGACCTTTTCACTTCTACAATGATGGCGATGTCCTTTATGCCGATGAAAATGTCCGTGATGTTCTTCTTGTCCGCGAACTCCGGCTGGCGAAAGAAATCGCTCATGTCCAACTGCCGGTCAGTGGTCATCGCAACTGCATAAACCGTTTTGTAGTTCTCTTTCTCAATCGCGGCGGTATCAATTTGGATGTCAATGGCACACCTTGTATCGCTGGTCAATGTGCCGAACAAATAGCGGTGGTCCTCGTCGGAAACGATGCTCTTTATGAATTCATTCAGAAAAAACCCGCTAGTTTTGATACACAAAGCGAACGCACGGCTCAGGTTATTTTCAATGAACTCACTATCATCGCTCTCGTTGAAAAACCGAAAGATGTTTAAGTGGTGATTCACGTACGCTTGATTATTCCGTAAATTGGATTCCTCAGCCGGTTCAAAACTGTTTCAAGAACCGCACGTCGTTTTCGTAGAAGAGGCGGATGTCGTTGGTGCCGTAGCGGAGCATGGCGATGCGTTCGATGCCGAAGCCGAATGCCCAGCCGGTCCATTCCTTGGCATCGTAGCCGACGGTCTCGAACACTTGCGGATGCACCATGCCGCAGCCGGCGATCTCCAGCCAGTCCTTGCCCATCTTCTTGACGAGCGCGTTGGTGAAATCAATCTCGTAGCTCGGCTCGGTGTAGCTGAAATAGTGCGGACGGAAACGGATCTTCACGTCGCTACCCATGAGTTCGCGGAAAACAAATTCAACCGTGCCTTTCAAATCGCCGACGGTCACATTTTTATCAACGTAAAGTCCCTCGATCTGGTGGAACGTGGGATTGTGCGTGGCATCGGCGTTGTCGCGGCGATACACACGGCCCGGCACGATGATGCGTACGGGCGGCGGCTGTTTTTCCATCACGCGAATTTGGACAGACGAAGTGTGCGTGCGGAGCAGGCGCTTGTCGGTCGTGTTCAAATAAAATGTGTCCTGCGAATCGCGCGCAGGATGGTCGGCA
>JANYDP010000026.1 GCA_025363535.1 Verrucomicrobiota bacterium
CTTTGATGAACTGCCCGTGCCGTGAAAATGAATTTAGATTAACCTCGAATTTTTTAAGACCGTCGGCAAAATCCTGTCATGGCGAAACACCGAACCAATTCCAGCGCGAAGTTGCGAAAGCCAATGCGCAAGTCGGTTCATCGCCGCGCAAAAAAATCAGACGATATGGTTTTGCGTGAAGATGCCACACCTTATCACGTCAATGGCAATGGAACTCGCAGAACTGTCCCGCCGCCCATTGCTCGACTTCTGGAAAGAAAGAAGCTGATTCCGTTCGGTTGGTATGGCGGAAAATTTTCGCACCTTGATTGGTTGCTACCATTGCTGCCTGATTGCCATCATTATTGCGAACCGTTCGCTGGTTCTGGCGCAGTTCTGCTCAACCGCGAACCATCGCTGGTTGAAACCTTCAACGATCTTGATGGTGAGGTGGTGAATTTTTTCCGAGTGCTTCGCGAAGAAAAAGAGCGGCTGGTTGAAGCCATCGGGCTTACGCCGTTTTCTCGCGAAGAGTTTGCAGCAGCCTGTGAAGTCAGCCCGGATTTGTTGCCGTTGGAACGCGCCCGTCGCTTTTACGTCCGCGCTCGTCAGGTGCGGACTGGCTTGGCGCAGACAGCCACAATTGGCCGTTGGGCAAATTGCAAAAACACGAGTCGCGCCGGCATGAGCGGCGTCGTCAGCCGCTGGCTTGGCGCGGTTGAGGATTTGCCGTCCGTAGCCGAGCGGCTGCTTCGTGTTCAATTTGAAAACCGACCCGCTGCAGATGTCATCCGGCTCTACGATTCTCCGACCACGCTATTTTATTGTGACCCGCCTTATCTTCACTCGACGCGGGGTGACGCGAAGGCTTATGAGTTTGAAATGACTGACGCACAGCATCAAGACCTCGCTGATGTTTTGAATTCCGTTCACGGCATGGTTGCATTGTCAAATTACCAAGCGCCGCTGCTCGAAAAATTTTATCCCGCATCGAAATGGCACAAGACAGTCTCAATTGCTCGAACGAACCATTCGACAAAGGACAAGCGCGTCGAAGTGTTGTGGACAAATTACGACCCGCACAAAATTCATCGCAACGGCAAAACTCATGGAGAATTGTTCACCACTACTTGAAGCTGCGCTGAAGCGCGCTCAAAAAAATCTCGGCCATTCCTTCATTCACGATGAAGAAATTTCAGCGCGCGTGTTGTCGGTTGTGAATTGTCCGAGCAATCGCGCCGGTGTGCGGCTATTGATGTCGTGCATGTTGGCGAAGGTGCATCGCCCGGAAGTTGACCCGCGCAAGCCTTACACGAAAATCAACAGCAAAGATTGTTTCTCCGGTCGCTCTTACGATGAACAATTCATCGGCGACTTCATCACGAAGCACAATCTGCCATGCAACTCGACGACGGCGTTTCTGACGCCTACTTTGCGAAACATGGATCAAACGCTTACGACGAAAGTTGTTTTGGTCGGGCGTCCAGCGGCGATGTATCAAGACGCGTTACGAGTCTTGGATCATGTGCATAGAGGTGATGTATCTGTGCAAGATGTGTTGGATGAATCTATTCGTTTGTTATTGCTCGAACGCGATGCGCGGAAAGCACGCTTGAAAACTTTGCTCTCCGGGATTGGTCGCGTTGCAACAGCACTTCCACTTTCGTCTGAGGATACGGTGAATCTGATTGAGCAGCATCTTCGCTGCAAAGGCTCAAGCCGTCTGCCGGTCTTGATTGTTGCAGCGGCTTACGAATCCGCGAAGGCGCGGCTCGGTGAGCGCGTGCTAAATCTAACCGCTCACAATGCCGCCGATGAGCAAACTGGCGCGGTGGGCGATATTCAAATCACGCTGCTGGGTGAGGACAAGGTTGTCACGAGTTATGAGATGAAGAACAAGGCAGTGCTGAATAGCGACATTGATCGGGCGCTCCAGAAAATCGTGAGTCAAGGCAAGCACGTTCAAAACTATATCTTCATCACAACCGAGGCTGTCACGGATGAGGTTCGAGAATATGGCCGTTCAAAATATGACGAAACCGGCGGAGTTGAAATCGCCATTCTTGATTGCGTCGGATTCATCCGCCATTTCCTTCACCTGTTTCATCGCCTACGCAAAGACTTTCTCGACCAATACCAAGTGCTCGTTCTCCGCGAAGCTGACAGCGCAGTCAGTTCGGCTTTGAAAGAGGCATTTCTCGCGTTACGGGCGGCAGCAGAGAGTGCAGATTAAATCGGAGTGGCTTTCACGATGGAATTAGAAATCTGGCAACTGGCAATTTTCCCATGATCCCCCGCGAGATTCTCAAAAAAATCCGGCAGATCGAGCTGCGCACGAACCGCATCGTGACGGAGACGCTCGCGGGCCAATATCATTCCGTCTTCAAGGGCCAGGGCATGAACTTCGACGAGGTGCGCGAATACCAGCCCGGCGACGACGTGCGCGCGATTGACTGGAACGTCACCGCGCGGATGAATCATCCGTTCATCAAGAAGTTCGTCGAGGAACGCGAACTCACGCTCATGCTCGTCGTGGACGTGAGCGGCTCGGGCTTGTTCGGCTCTCGCGATCAATCCAAGCGTGAACTCGCCGCCGAGATCGCCTCTGTGCTCGCCTTCTCCGCCATCCGCAACAACGACAAGGTCGGCCTCATCCTCTTCAGCGACGAGGTGGAGAAATTCATTCCGCCGCGCAAAGGGAGAAGTCATGTTCTGCGCGTCATCCGCGAAGTGTTATTCTTCGAGCCGAAACGGCGCGGGACGGATTTGAATCACGCGTTGGAATTTCTGATGCGCGTCACGCCGCACAAAGCCATCGCGGCGGTCATCTCGGATTTCATCGGTTCACCGGCGCAGTTGCAGGGGCAGAACAAGCGCCGGCTGCGTCCGCAAATGATGTTGCTCGAATCGCTGGCGCAGGCGTCGTTCACGATGCTCAAGCAGGCGAACCGCCGGCACGACGTGGTGGCCGTCCAGATCACCGACCCGTGCGAACTGGAACTGCCCGCGCTGGGACGGCTCGTATTGCAGGATGCCGAGACGGGCGAGATCGTGGAGGTCAGCACTGGTGATGCCCGCAAGCGCGCCGCCTTTGCCGCGCGGCAAACAAAGGCGCAGGCGGACACGGCCAAACTGTTTCGCACGGCGGGCATTGACTCGATTCAACTGCGGACGGACCGGGCTTACGGCGTGACGCTGGCGAAATTCTTCGCGACGCGCGAGAGGCGGAGATTGAGAGGATGAAGGCAAATTCCAAATTCCAAATTCCAAATCCGGCCGCGTCTCGGCCTGCGTGTGGAGTTTTGCGCTCCAGTTAAATCATGGCCACGAACCAAACAACTTCAATCACCGCCACAAACATGCTGCGCGACATCAAGCCGCCGGTGGAAATTGCCAATGGCTGGATTTGGTTTTGGTGCGCGCTCGGGGCGCTGTTGCTCGGCGTGATTTTGTTTGAGCTTTGGCGTTGGTGGCAGAAGCGTCGCGCGCAAGTTTCCGTGGTGCCGCCGGTGCCGGCGCATGTGCGGGCGAAGCTAAAGTTGCTGGAGGCGCTGGCGCTCATCGCACAGCCCAAACCCTTTTGCACTTTGGTTTCCGACACGGCGAGAGCCTATCTGGAAGAACGATTTGAGTTTCACGCGCCGGAGCGGACGACCGAAGAGTTCCTGCACGAGTTGCAGGGCACGAATCTTTTGCTGCCCGATCAGAAAGAGAGTCTGGGTGCGTTTCTCCAGCAATGCGATCTGGTCAAATTCGCCAAATACGAACCGGGTGAAACTGAATTGCGCGGCCTGCATGAATCTGCGGTGCGTTTGATCGAGGAAACGGAACCGGTGGAAATTAAAGCGGAGAGCGGAAATCGGAAAAGCGGAAACAAACCGCCGGAAGAATTCGTAAATCGTAAATCGTAAATCAAAAATGGCGCTTGCTCATCCATGGTTTCTGTCGCTGCTCCTGCTGCTGCCGCTATTGGCGTGGTTCAAGGGCCGACGTGGCCAGCCGCCGGCGTTTGTTTATTCGTCGGTGCAGTTGGTGCGCTCGGTTCTCAACGTCACGCGCTCGCGCTCGGGCGGCTTTCTGGCGGCGTTGCGTTGGCTGGCGCTGGGCTTGTGCATCTTCGCGCTGGCCCAACCCCGCAAGGTCACCAGCGAAACGAAGGTCAAGGCCAGCGGCATTGACATCGCGGTGGCGATTGACCTTTCGGGCAGCATGACATCGGAGGATTTTGAAGTCCGGGGCGGGCGCATGAACCGGATCAACATGGCCAAGACGGTGCTGGGAAAATTCATCCGCCAGCGGCCAAACGACCGCATCGGGCTGGTCGCCTTTGCCACGCAGGCCTACATCGCCGCGCCGATGACGCTCGACCATGATTTCCTTCAACAGAACCTTGACCGCCTGGAATTGAACTCCATCAACGGCAATCAGACGGCTATCGGCTCGGGCCTGAGCGCCGCAATCAACCGGCTGCGTGAGTTGAAATCCAAAAGCAAGATCGTGATCCTGATGACGGACGGGGTGAACAACGCCGGCAAGATCGCACCGCTCACGGCGGCGGAAGCCGCACAGACTCTGGGGGTGAAGGTCTATACGATCGGCGTGGGCAAACAAGGCACCGCGCCCATGCCCGTGGGCCGCAATCCGTTCACCGGGGAGATTTCATATCGGGACATCCCGGTGGACATTGACGAACCGACGCTTCAAAAAATTGCCGAAATGACCGGCGGAAAATATTATCGGGCCGACAGTGCGGAAAATTTCCAGAACATCTACGCGGAGATTGACAAGCTGGAGAAGTCCGAGGCGGAGATAAAAAAGTACACGCAGTACCGGGAACTGTTCTGGGTGCCGGTTTTGCTCGGGCTGGTGCTGGTACTGGTGGAGATGGTTTTGAACAACACGTTGATGAGGAGGCTGCCGTGATGAGATGGCCGATGGGGGAATCATTTGCCGGATGCCGTTTTGCGAGAGGCGGCCATGATCGCCGTCAGTTCGTTCGCTTCCGTGAGCAGAGCGGAAAGTTTTGCTTCTGGCAAGATACCGGCCTCGATCGGCAATTTGAGCCAAAGCGCGGCCTCGTCGGCTTCTTCCTCGACGATTCCAATTTTGGCGATGAACTCGGCCTGGCTGCGCGCCCGGCAACCGGCGTGGTCGTCGGCCGCGACGGAAGTTCCGCTGCGGAGAATTTGTTTTGCGATTACCCGGCCAGCATCATCGCTCTTGGGAATTTCCCGGCTCATCTTGATGATACGGAGCGCAAACGTCTTGGTGCGTGCCTTCAACTCGATTGGGTTCATGCGGCGAACGTACAAACCCAATCGGCAATCGGCCATCGGCCATCAGCCATTTCAAAATGAATTTCGCCTACGAACATATCCTCTGGCTGCTGCCGCTGATTCTGCCGGTATTGATGGCGTTTTATTGGTGGTCGGCGCGCGAGCGGGAGCGGTTGATGACGCAGTTCATCCAGGCGCGATTGTTGCCGGAGTTGCTGGCGGGCGTTTCCACGACGCGCCAAAAAATTCGCGCGGGTTTGCTGGTGGCGGCGGTGGTTTGTCTGCTGCTCACGCTCGCCCGGCTCCAGTGGGGGTTCGACTGGCAGGAGGTTTCGCAGCGCGGCCTCGACATCGTGGTGGCGATTGACACGTCCAAGTCTATGCTCGCGGAAGACATCGCGCCGAACCGGCTGGCCCGCGCGAAACTCGCGGCGCTGGATTTGATGCAGCAGGCGAAGTCGGATCGGCTTGGCTTGGTGGCTTTCGCCGGCAGCGCGTTTTTGCAATGCCCGCTGACGATTGATGACTCGGCGTTTCGCCAAAGTCTGGATGCGCTGGACGTGAACATTATTCCCGAAGGCGGTACGGCCATCGCCGAGGCGATCAACGAGGCGGCGAAGGCGTTCAAAGAAGGCGATAATCACAAGGTCGTCGTCCTGTTCACCGACGGCGAGGATCACGACGAGACCGCCGTGGACGCGGCGAAAGCAGCTAAGGAGGCCGGCGTGGTGATCTTCACCGTTGGCATCGGCTCGGTGGAAGGCGAACTGTTGCGCGTCAAAAATGCCGAGGGCAAAGCCGACTATGTCCGCGATGAAAATGGCAACGTGGTGAAGTCGCATTTGAACGAAGCGTTGCTCAAACAAATCGCCGCCGCGACGGAGGGCGGATTCTACCTGCCGTTGCGCGACGCGAACACGCTGGACATGCTTTACCAGAAGGGGATTGCACCGCTGCCGAAATCCGACGCGCAGGACAAACTGGTGAAGCGGCCGCTGGAGCGTTACCACTGGCCGCTGGGGATCGCGATGCTGCTGCTCATCGCGGAAATGCTTTTCCCGGAGCGCCGGTCCTCGACCCGGCGTGAATCCAAGACGAACCCGCAACGGCCCGGGTCGGAGACCGGAGTTCCAGCGGCATTGATCGTCGGACTGCTGCTGTTTGGTTTGTCCGGCCTGGCTTCTGCCACGCCGGCGAGCGCGTTGAAGGAGTATCAAGCCGGCCATTTCGAACTCTCGCAGAAAGAGTACGAGCGCGTGCTGCAAACCAAGACGAACGATTTGCGTCTGCACTTCAACGCGGGCGCGGCGGCGTATCGGGCGACGAATTATGACGCGGCCATCCAGCATTTCACGGCGGTGCTGCTGGCGGAGGATGTGAAGCTGCAACAGTCCGCCTACTACAATCTCGGCAACACCAAATTCCAGATGGGTGTGGGGGCGGAGGATTTCGACGCGATTCAGGCGGCGTGGGAGGAGGCGTTGAAGTTTTTCCAGAGCGCGGTGGCGTTGGAGAAGCAGGACGCCGACGCGCAGTTCAATCTCGATTTTGTGAAACGGAACCTCGACATGCTCGCCCAGTTGCGCGAAGCGGCGCGGCGCGCGAAAGCGGCGGCGGACGCGGCCACACGCAGCCGGAATTATCATCGCGCCGTGGAGATCATGGAGAGTTTGATGCATAACAATCCCACCTCGAAACCGTTTCAAGAATTCACCAAAAAACTGAAGGACATAGATGAAATTGCGACGCCTCATCAGCCTTAGTCTGCTGCTGCTGGCCGGACCAGCCGCCCGGGCGCAGTTCCTGCCCGCCGATGATTTTTTTCACCGGGGCGCGCAGAGCTATATCACCAACAACGTGGCCCAGGCCCGCGAAGCCGTGGATCAGGGGTTGAAGTTTTATCCTGACGACGCAAAGCTGAAAAAATTGGATGAGCTGCTCAAACAGCAGAACCAGCAACAGCAGTCGCAGCAGAATCAGCCGAAGGATCAGGAAAAAAAGCCGGACAAAAAGGATCAATCCAAACCGGATCAGCCCAAGGACAAGCCGGAGCAAAAAAAATCCGAGCCGCAAAAGGCCGACGCCAAAGAGCCAAAGCCGGATGAAAAGGGCAAGGAAGGCCAGATGACGCCGCAGGAGGCGAAGCAACTTTTGGATGCGCAGAAGAACGACGAGCAGATGATGCCGGTCAACCGGAAGGACAAACCGCCAGATCAACAGAAAGCCATCAAGGATTGGTAGGAGGTAAAAGTTTTCAGATTTTGGTTTGGCCGCTCCGGTGTTGGGGCCGGGAACGGGAGTTGGAAGACTACCCCTTCAACTTCCGCTCGAGAATTTCACCGACGAGCGCAGGATTGGCTTTGCCTTTGGAAAGTTTCATCACCTGGCCTTTGAGCGAGTTGAGCGCGGCGACTTTGCCGGCCTTGTAGTCGGCGACGGGATTCGGATTGGCGGTGATGGCTTCGTCGCAGAATTTTTCAATCGCGCCAGTGTCGCTGACTTGGGCGAGGCCTTTTTCTTGAACAATTGTAGCACCCGATTTTTTGGTTGTTAGCATCTCGTGCAGAATTTCCAAAACAACCTTGCTGTTAATTTTTCCGCCGTCCATTAGTTCGGCGAGTTCGATCAAGTGTTCTCTAAATTCAGGAGGCAGTTCGTCGAATTTTTTTATTCTGACGTCCACGTTTTCTACCGAACCCCACAAATCGTCTTTCTCTCCGGCAGGGACCAGATCAATCATGAGCGGTCGCAAATAATTGATGACCCAATTTGCGACGATCTTCAAAAGACGAGTCGTTTTCTCGGAAGGTAATTTTTTGGCAGATAATTCTTCGGCCGTTCTGTCAAAAAAGCTGGCAGCGTTTTGAAGATTCGTTTTGAAAATCTCGGCCTGTTCTGATGTGACTTGATAATCGCACACGAAACGCTGCTTGCGCGCCAGCGGCAACTCGACGATACGAGATTTCACTTCGGCCAGCCATTTTTCGTCGGGCGCGAGCGGCATGAGATCGGGATCGGGAAAATAGCGGTAATCGTGCGCGTCTTCCTTCGTGCGCATTTGCTCGGTAATGCCCGCAACGTCATCCCAGCGGCGCGTGGATTGGATGAGTTTGCCGCCGTTTTTCAGAACTTCGATCTGGCGCGGGATTTCGTATTCGAGCGCACGGCGCACGCCGGAAAAGCTGTTCATGTTTTTGATTTCGATCTTCGCGCCGAGTTCCTTGGTGCCGACGGGCCGCACACTCACGTTCACATCGCAGCGCACCATGCCTTTTTCCATTTCGCAATCGCTGATTTTCCCCTCGCGAAGAATTCCAACCAACTCATTCAGATATTCGTGGGCCATGTCCGCACTGGTAATGTCGGGCTCAGAAACGATTTCCATAAGCGGCACGCCCGCGCGGTTGAAATCCACGCCGCTGTTGCGGTCGAAGTGCGTGAGCTTGCCCACATCTTCTTCGAGATGCGCGCGGGTGATGCGGACGCGGAAGAGGCCGTTCACCGAGCCGACACCGTTGAATTCAAATTCAACGAAGCCGTTCGCCGTGGAAGGTTTGTCGTATTGCGTGATCTGATAATTCTTCGGCATGTCCGGATAGAAATAACTTTTCCGGTCGAACTTGGCGAAGGGCGGGATGTCACACTTCAGCAAATATCCCGTGAGGACGGTCAGGCGCAGCGCTTCGTCGTTCGGCACCGGCAGCACGCCGGGCAGGCCAAGGCAGACAGGGCAGACGTTGGTGTTTGGGTCGGAGCCAAACGCGTTGGCGCAACCGCACCACATCTTCGATTTCGTTTTGAGCTGGACGTGGGTTTCCAGTCCGATGACGGCTTCGTATTCCATAATGGCGGGGAAATTTAACCACGAATGGCCGCCGCTTGCCACGCCGAAGTTGTTTATGCCGTGGTTGACCGGCGTGTTCATTGGCAGGGCCAAAGCGGTTTTAGGTTTGGCGTCGGCAGCGGGTGGCACGAGAGGCCGGTGAGTCGGGGAAATTTTACCGCAGACGTTCCTTAAAGCCGGCCAGCAGCCGACGGGCTTTGGTGCCTTGGGTTGAACGCTCACCTTTAATCCAGGCGGAACTTAAAAAATCGCTATACCCGGCAAGCTGGCCGCAATCTTCAACCGCCAAATCGTGAAAGGCCATGGACCAATCGGGGAATTCTCGTTCTGGGATGCTTTCTTCAAACAGGGTGAAAATGTGCTTATGCCGGAGATCCTGGCAAAC
>JANYDP010000038.1 GCA_025363535.1 Verrucomicrobiota bacterium
ACCAAAAGATCGAAGAAACCATCGCGCTGGGCGGCACACAAATCCTGATGCAGGGCGGCCATCACCCCAAGCTGACCAAGCAGTGGTATCTCGACCTGCTGTCGCATATCAAAAATAAATTTCCACAGGTCAACGTCCACGGTTTCAGCCCGAGCGAGTTCATCCATTTCCGCGAAGTGTTCAACGAGCCGCTCGAAAAAATCATCGGCGATTTCGTGCAGGCCGGCCTTGGCTCCATTCCCGGTGGTGGTGGTGAAATTCTCGTGGACCGCGTGCGCCAGAAGATTTCCCCGCTCAAAGCCATGAGCAGCGACTGGCTCGAAGTCATGGACATCGCGCATCGCCTCGGCCTGAATTCCAGCGCCACGATGATGCTTGGCCACGTCGAGACGATTGAGGATCGCATCGAACATCTGGAACGGTTGCGCGTGCAGCAGGACAAGTCCAAGGGCTTCACCGCCTTCATCGCGTGGACGTTTCAAGCCGAGCACACCAAGCTCAAAGCTCCCACAGTCGGCGCGCATGAATATCTGCGGACGCAAGCACTTGCTCGAATTTATCTCGATAATTTTCCGAGCGTGCAAAGCTCTTGGGTCACGCAGGGATTGGAGATTGGCCAGGTCGCGTTGAAGTTCGGTGCGAATGATCTCGGCAGCATCATGATCGAGGAAAATGTCGTTTCGCAGGCCGGCACCACCTTCCGCATGACCGTCGCCGACATGCAACGGCTCATCAAAGACCTCGGCTACGAGCCGCATCAACGGGATAACTGGTATCGGTTGTTGAATTGACCCTTCAAAAGTATGCGAGTGCTTCCACAATTTCCCGAAGAGCTTCTGGAGGAGTTGTTCGAAATTTTCCCTCAGTATCAGAAGAATTATCCCGGCCCATTTCACGACGGACCGCCGAGCTTTCATTCCGTGTTGATGGGTTTTACTCAGTATTTTGGTGCGCACAAGGAATCATTCAGTGAATCGCAAATACGTGCGTTTGCTGCGCTTATCAACTCAGCAGTTGCCGGAGGTGGTTCACTTGAAAATGCATTTAGCACCTGCCTGCTTGAACATCTAGGTCAAATTCGGTCGTTGAAAATTCTACGTCCGCATCTGAGTGAATTGGCTCGGTCAAATGCTCGCTGACTTTTTCCTTTCAGAATCTTCATTCGCGCTGCCAACTGGCAGGCCATCAAATTACCAACGGGACAACTCCTTATTGACGTAGCGGCAGGCATCCTGACTGCCAGTGAAGCGGCTTCCAGCCGCGACCAGCCTTGCCGTCACCGATGAATCATGGTAATTCCCAACCATGTCCAAGGATCAATCCAGTTCGCGCCAGCTTGTTTCTGGATTTCACTCGCGCGGCCATCTTCCGCATCTCAAACGCGAAGGCTCCGTTTATTTTGTCACCTTCCGACTGGCCGATTCTCTGCCCGCCGAAGTTATTTTGAAATTGAAGTGCGAGCGGGAAGCGTTGTTGCAACAAGCGCTCGCGGCCAAACGTCCGCTGACGTGGCATGAAGAGCAGCAGCTTTTCGCCTGGTATTCCGAGCGTGTCGAAACACTCCTCGACGCCGGCAGCGGAGAATGCCATCTGAGGAAGCCGGCGATTGCCCGACTGGTCGCTGATGCCTTTCGCTTCTTTGAGGGCGACCGTTACGATTTGCACGCGTGGGTCGTAATGCCGAATCACGCGCACGTCGTGGTCTGGCCGCGCCCCAACCACACTTTCAGCGCCATTATGCACAGTTGGAAATCATTCACCGCCACGCAGGCGAATCGGCTGCTTAGGCGCACGGGTAAGCATTTTTGGCAGAAGGAAAGTTACGATCACAGGATTCGTGACGATGTCGAGCGAGCGCGGCTGTGTGCCTACACCGTGAACAATCCCGTGAAAGCCCGATTATGCGCCCGGCCCGAAGATTGGCCGTGGAGCAGCGCGGCGAAAAATGACGGCGCACGCTCAACGTCGTAGCGGCCTGCTTCCAGCAGGCCAGTGACGGCGGCATCTTGCCGCCAGTTTCAATTCGCGCAAATGTCGTGACTCGCGGCTGGAAGCCGTTGTCACTGGCAGCCAGGATGGCTGCCGCTACACTGCAACACGCCAACGGTGACTTTTCCCTTTCAGAATCTTCATTCGCGCTTAAACTGTCCCGATGTCGAACCCGGCTCCATCGCTGAGCAAAACCATCAGCAATCCGAAGACGCGCTTTAACTGGCAGATCAGCGATGTCGTCCGCCGACTGGTCACGCGCTGGTTGGAACTGCGCGCGAAGATTTCCGGGCGCGGCTATTACTGCAACGCCCTCGCCGGTGAATCCGAATACAACATCACCATCAATTCCGACCGCACGGTTTCCTGCAACTGCCAGGATTATGAAGGTGACGGCCACATCGGCGATCTGCGGAAAAATTCGTTCGAGGAAATCTGGTTCGGCCCCACCGCGCAGAAATTCCGCGACGAACTGGCGAAGGGCAAAATCCCGATTGATACGTGTTCCCGCTGCGGTGACTTGAAACGACTGGCTGCCGCCAACGCGGCGCCGCCGAAGATCAACCTGCCCCATCGCGGCATCCTTTTGGAAAACACCGTGCGCTGCAACGTGGACTGCATCGGCTGCGCCCGCGAAGGCGCGGTGGCCATCCGCGTGGACAAGCAGTTGCAGATGCCGCTGGATCAGATGACCGAGATGGCCGATCTCACGGCCCGCCTCGGCATGGAACAGATTTTTTATCTCAACCTCGGCGAGCCGTTTCTCTCGCCGAACGTCTGCCAGGAGCTGCCGATGCTCCGCACCAAGAATCCCAAGGCCCGCGTCGTGATTTCCACCAATGGCGTGCTGCTCAACACCGATGCCAAGCGCGAAGCCGCGTTGAGCGTGAGCCACCTTTTATTTTCGCTGCACGGCATCAGCAACGAGATGCTCGGAAAATACATGCACCGCAGCAAATTCGACGAGGCTTACAAAGCGATGAAGGAGATCGTCGCCTACCGCAACGCGCGCGGCCTGGCCGAGCCGGTGATCGAGTGGAAATATCTGCTCTTCAACTGGAATGATCACCCCGATCATATCGCGCAAGCCGTGGAGATGGCGAAGGCGGCGAAGGTGGACATCCTGTCATTTTGGCCGACGCACAATCCTTACTACGGCATGTCCTGGCGCTGGCATCTGGGCTTGTTCAAGACCGGCGTGAAATGCTGGAAAGGGCGGGAGATTGATTTTAGGGTGAAGTAAATTTGAATGAAGTGGTAACTCAGCTTGCCGGGTGAGCAGGAGTCCTTTCGGTGCAAAACCATTTCCCAATCTGCGGCCCTCTGCGTTACTCTGCGGACAGCTTGAAGCGCATGAAAAAATCCTCTCCAACCTCCCGCAGCGGACGGTTCGCCGGCGGCCCGGCGGCGGACGTCGCCCAATTCACCGAATCCATTTCCTTCGACTGGCGGCTCTGGCGGCACGACATCCTCGGCTCCACGGCCCACGCCACGATGCTCCAAAAAATCGGCGTCCTCACCCAGGCCGAGTTGCGCGCGATCCTCAAGGGACTCGACACCATCGCCAAAGAAATCGCTGCCGGGAAGTTTTTTTGGAAGCCGGAACTTGAAGATGTCCACATGAACATCGAGGCGGAGTTGACGAAGCGTGTTCCCGCCGGCGCGAAACTTCACACCGGCCGTTCGCGCAATGATCAGGTCGCCCTCGACATCCGCCTGTGGTTGCGGGATGAAACCATAGAGCTTTGTCTAGAGTTAATGGACTTGAAAAAAGCCCTGATTGAATTGGCCGACAAAAATTCCGAGGTCATTATTCCTGGCTACACACACATGCAGCGTGCCCAGCCTGTTTATTTCGCCCATCACTTGTTGGCCTATGTTGAAATGATTGACCGGGATCACGACCGTTTCGATGATTGTTATTTGCGGATGAATGTCTGCCCGCTTGGCAGCGGTGCCATTGCTGGAAGCACGCTCCCGCTGGATCGTGAGTTGGTTGCAAAGCTCTTGGATTTCGTTGATTTGAAAACCGGCAAGCCGCGCGTCACGCAAAATTCCATGGACGCCGTGAGCGACCGGGATTTCGCCGTGGAGTTTTGCTCCGTGGCCGCGCTGCTGGCCGTCCACATTTCGCGGCTCGCGGAGGATTTGATTCTCTGGGCGGGCGCGGAATTTAATTTCATCAAGATTGCCGACGCCTACACCACCGGCTCGTCGTTGATGCCGCAGAAGAAAAATCCCGACATCGCCGAACTCGCGCGCGGCAAGACCGGTCGGGTGATTGGGAATCTGGTCGCCTTGCTCACGTTGCTGAAAGGCTTGCCCATGACTTACAACCGCGATTTGCAGGAAGACAAAGAACGCCTCTTCGACACCGCCAACACCGTGCGCGCCACCACGCGCCTCATGGCCGCGATGCTGCGGCATACGAAGGTGAACGCCGTCGCCTGCGCCACCGCCGCGAACGATCCGGCGCTGCTCGCGACCGATCTCGCGGATTATCTCGTGCGCAAGAACATGCCGTTCCGCCAGGCGCATCACGTCGTCGGTGCGGTCGTGGCGCTGGCGGAAAAATCTGGCAAACCGCTGAACCAACTCACGCTGGCGGAACTACAAACCGTGGACAAAACTTTTGGCCGCGACGCGCTGGGCGTCTTCAATCTGAAAACAGCAATGGCGAAACGAAATCTGACCGGCGCGCCGGGAACGAAAGAAGTCGCGAAACAACTAGCGCGCTGGCGGGAACAGCTTGCGCAATGAGCCAAACGCAAGCCCGACAATAATACGATTGACGCGGCAACCCTGCTTCGGCCAGCATCTTTGCTCCATGCAAGTCGAAAGTAAATTTTACGAAGCGCTCCATTCCCGCGACCCCGAATACGGCAAGAGCCGCTACAACATTGATTGCCTGCTCGCCTCCCTCGCGCGCTGCGGTTGGCTGGAGCAGACCAAATCTTCCAAGCTTCACCTGCTCGACATCGCCTGCGGCAAAGGCCAGTTCCTGCTCGACCTGACCGCCGGACTCCGCGCGCGTGGGCCAGTCTCGATTGACAAG
The DNA here is from genome assembly GCA_025363535.1 of Verrucomicrobiota bacterium. Lineage (GTDB taxonomy): Bacteria > Verrucomicrobiota > Verrucomicrobiia > Limisphaerales > CAIQOK01 > CAIQOK01. Next base: position 5,045 of record JANYDP010000038.1, read on the forward strand.
ATCACCGTCGTGGATCTCGTGAAAGCCTCCGGCAACGTGCTTGACCAACTCAACCCCAAGCCAGAATTTTTCCAGCAGAGCGTGGATGGCCAGAAACTTCCTTTTGCCGATGCAACTTTCGATCTGGTGACGTGCAATCACGTCTTGGAGCATCTTTTTGAAACCGAATTTCTCGTGCGCGAAATCCGCCGCATCTGCCGGCCCAACGGCGTCGCCGTGATCAGCGTGCCGAATTGCGCGGCGTGGATGAACCGGATCGCCTTTTTATTTGGCGGCCAGCCGCTCGGCAGCGAAGTGGGGACGGAAGCCGTGGACTATGGTTTTTGGCCGGGCTTCATGAAAGACCGGTTGAAAAAATTCAATCCCTCTGGCCACATCCGGGATTTCACTCCGGGTTCGCTGCACGATTTGACTGCGCATTGTGGTTTCCAGCCGGTCGGTTGGTGGGCGCAGAATGGCGGCATGTTTCCGACCCTCAAGCGCAACCTCGGCATTCTCCTGCGACCGCTGCCCGCAACGAACGGCTCGGCCTCTGGGAAAAATCGGACGGCGTGATGTCTCCTGCCAGTCCTGAGCGCACGCCTGATTCAGCCCCCGTTGCTCCGCTGGATTTGTTCCTCGTCTATAACGGCACCACCGCCGACAGTTCTTCTTCCATCGGCGGTGGCGACCAGGTGATGCTCAAATTCATCCGTTTGTCCGGGGCCAAGCCCGACCTGTTGATTCCCAAGTCGGCGCAGCAATTGGTGGCCTCACCCGGAAAAATGTTTCTCACCTTGAGCAACCTGCGGCTGAACCTGGCTGGGATGGTGGTCATGTTTCTCGTGCGGATCGTGCAGGGGATTTTTTTCAGTTTCAAAAGCCGCCGCACCTATGACCTGGCCGTCGGAGTTTCGCCGTACAGTGTTGATTTAATTCCCCTCTGGTTTTGGAAAGCCCGGCGCAAGGGCGCGATCATTTACCACATCATTCCCAAGCGCAAGGCGGTCAACTGGGCGACCCGTATCCGCTTTGCGCTGGCCGCCGTCGAACAGCGCTTCAACATGAAGCTGCTCGCACGCACCTGCGATTTCATCGTGGCGGGAAATAATTTCACCAAGTCCCAACTTGAGGCCGCGCTGCCCGGCAAGGCCATCTTCGTCTTGGACGCCGGCTTTGACGCCAGCGCAATTGACCGGGTGCCGACGCCGCCGAAGGATTCGAACCTCGCCTGTTTTGTCGGCCGCCTGACCTCGCAAAAAGGGATTTTTGATCTGATCAAAGTCATGGCGGCGTTGAAAAAAACCAACCCGGCCTTCCGTCTGGTGATCGTGGGCAGCGGGCCGGACAAGGAATTTTTGCTGGCCGAAATCAAGCGGCTGGAACTTACGAACATCACGCTCTCGGGTTTTATTTCCGACGAGGAAAAAATCAGCCTGCTCAAACGCTCCGCATTTTTCTTTTTCCCCAGTTACGAGGAAGGCTGGGGTATCGCGTTGGCCGAGGCGCTCTACTGCGAATGCCGCTGCGTCTGCTACGAACTGGCACATTACCGCTCCATCTTTCAGGATTATCCAACCTATGCCAAACTTGGCGATGCGGAAGATTTTCTCCGGCAGTTTCTATCGGTGCAAGCCCAGCCCGTTGCGCCGGAACAGAAACAATTCCTACGCCAGTACGACGATCCCATCATCGTCCGCCAGTTTACCGACCATCTGCAACGGCTCAGTCGCGGGGAGCCTTGACGGAGCTCAGGCATCCGATTTTTCAACAACTGCCAGCAATTACTTCTGGCGGCGGGCTAGGAAAATTGCCGCAACTCCCAAACTGCCAAGCGCGAGAACCGTTGGCTCAGGCACTTGGGTCAAACTCGCTTGCAGCGTGATGCCCGACGCATTTCCATTCCCATCCAGTCCGCGGCCACAGATAAAATCAATCGTCTCGCCGGCCGCCAGAGTGAGGTTGGCTCCGTAGCTATAAATGGCACCCGGAGCTGTGGGGCTTGGAAGTATTTGCGCGCCGAACAACTCCACGCCGTTATCGAGCACATGAAAATCAGAATCCCCCGAGGAAGGACCATTGAGATAATTTTTAGCGGAAGTTTGAAGCTGGTAGATTCCAGATTGCGGCGCGGTGAATCGTGCGACGCCAAACGCGTAAGACACTCCGTTG
>JANYDP010000040.1 GCA_025363535.1 Verrucomicrobiota bacterium
CGAGCTGCGTGCGGACGTGCTGGCCCAGCGGCCCGCCTTCGCCGCCCTCCCACGGCTGGAAGTTGCGCCCATCCAAAAGCTGCCTCGCCTCGACCGGCCGCCCGGTCTGATTCAGCAACGCGCAAAACTCCAAGCTCAAGTCGTCCCGCTGCGCGGCGAGGTGCGAATGCTTTTCCAGTTCACGCAGACGGCGCGCGGGTTTTTCGCCGAGCCGTTTCCACAACTGGTCGCGCTCGTACAGCAAACGCGCGTCGGTAGGATTGGCTTTGAACGCCTGGTCGTAGGCCGCGCGCGCTTTGGCCGGCTGCCGGCGGATGTTGAAATAGCCGATGCCCAGGTTGCGCCAGACGATGGAGAAACTCTGGTCAAGCCTCGCAGATTTTTCCCAGAGCACGATGGCTTCGTCGTGGCGGCGGCGGTCGTACAGCAAATTGCCGAGATAGTAAGGCGCTTTGGCATCACGCGGATTGGCACGCATGGCCGATCCGAGGATTTCAATTTCTTCAAGCCGTGCGGGGAAACAATAGTCTGCTGGCAAGGCAGCGGCGGCTCGGAAATGTTTTAGCGCGGTTTTGTGGTCGCCGCGGTTTTGTTCGAGCCAGCCAAGCGTGTAATGCAGGAGCGGCCACGCGCCCCAGCCTTGATCGGGTAAACCGCCTGTTTTTGTCTCTGCCAAACTTAACAGCTTGATGGCCTCGTTGTAGAATCCAGACCGGGAATAATCGTGGGCAACATCCAGGCACGTTTGCAAATCACAGTCGAGTTTTTCTCCCAGCAGATGCCGGCTCCACCAATCCAGCCGGTCAGTGGCCAGATTGAGCCGCACCATGCCGGCTGCGCCTGTGGGATTGCCCTTGCGGGACACGGCCAAGGCCCAAAGATTTCTCAACCTTCCCCCGTAGCAGCCGAATCTGGCGGCTCGTTCGCAATGTTCCGCGGCTGGCTTCCAATCTTTTCGAGCGCAATCAATTTCTGCAAGAGCCTGATAACTCGCTCCGGCCCAAGCCTGATTCCAAGTGGCTTTGTAAAGAGCGTCGTAAGCCTCGTCGTCCCGGTTTTGAAAACGCAGGCACAAACCGAGATTGTAAAAGGCTTCACCATCAGCGGGATTGGCGTTGCGGCGCGTGAGACGTTCGGTGGCGCGGCGGAACTGTTTTTCCGCGAGCGTGAACTCGCCGCGCTTGAGATGCCACGCGCCAAGGGCGTTGTTGCAGCGGGAATCGCCGGGGTCGCGACGCAGTGCCTCGCGCCAATACAACGTCGGGCAGCGCGTGGCGTGGCGATACTGTTCCAAGTGGAGGCCGGTGATGAACAGTTCGTCCGCGCTGGAAACTTTATTTGGTGCGGGCGGCTCGGTGGCGGGCGGCGGGACTTCGGCTTTCGCGCGGGGCTTGGGCTGGTAAGAAATGATTTCTGTGCCGGACGAATCCGTGACGCGCAAAAGCAAATCGGTTTCGGCAACGCCTCGGGGTAGTTTGATTTCTTTGACGAATGGTTTGCCCGGCGCGAGGTCGCGGGTGGTGACGAAAAGTTTTTTTCCCTTGGCGGTGAGGAGAAATCGGGCGCGAGAAAATTTACGAGTGACGGAAATGCCGATGGCGGCGTCATGGACTGCGGTGGCAGAGCGCAGCGACGACACCGCTTTCGTGCGAGCCGAGAGCTTGGCGAGTTCCAATCCGGCCAGTGCAGACGAAAGCGGCGTGGCGCTGCGCTTCCCGCCGCAGTCCAAGGCGCGGAAAGAAATCGCCGCGTCCAGGTTCGCGTGCTGTGCCGGGCCGATTTTTTGGATGGGATACCAATACTGGCTCCACGTTTTCGTTTCGCCGGGCTGGAGGAAGCTGAAGTCGGGCTGATTGTCGGTATAGACGCCGGACATGATTTCGATGTAGGGTGCGCATTCGCCGCGCACATCGGCGTCGGTCAGATTGCGATCCCACGCGTAGCCGAATTCGTGATTGCCCCACGTCCACTGTTTCTTTCCCGGCGAAATGTGGTGGTTCGCGATGTGAACAAGGCCCGCCTGTGCCGCGTGATCGTAGCCACCGAAAAAATCCTCCCGGCTGCCCATGCACATATAGGACGTAGGCACGGGGATGTTGGCGTAGAAGGACAGGTCGTTTGGTTGATAGTTGAGCGTTGATGGTTGCGAGCCGTACGGTGATGCGGGATGCGGGATGCGTGAATGGGCGCAGTGCGGCGGGACGAACTTGTTGGGAATTTCATGCGCGGGAATTCCTTTGCGCCCGCGTTCGCCGTAGTTCACGCCGTAATAAAATCCCTGCGCCAACGGATACTCGCTCATCGAGCGGCGCGCGTGGTCGGCGACATGCGAAACGTCCGGCGGGAAAAAACTTTGATATGACTCATGCACGCGCGTGGCGACGTTGGCCCACCAGAGAAAGGTTTGCGTGAACGGTGTGCGGTTGTAGGCGCGGACTTTCAGTTCGAGATATGCGCAACCCGGATGCAGGCAGACGCCGTGCATTCCCTTCATGCGCGTCATCGGGTCGTGGTCGCTGCACCAGATGGTCTGCGAGCCGTCGGCGTGCTTCTCGATTTCAAAATCCACCGGCAGAAACGTCGCGGGGCGATGATGCTGCGGCCAATTGAACTCAATACCGCCGCTGGCCCACGGCCCGGCCAGGCCGACGAGCGCGGGCTTGATGACGGGCTGGTTGTAGATGAGGTCATAGCCGTTGGTCTTGTCCTGCAAGGCGTGGATGCGTCCGCCGAGTTCCGGCAACACGAGCGCGCGGAGAAATTTATTTTCAATCCAGATGGCTTTCCATTTTCGGTTCACCGGTTTTTCCGCGATGCGATCCGTGAACGGTAGCGGATAGACCTTGCCGCTGCTGCCCTGATACACGCGCTTCTCCAGGAACATCGGGTGCTTGTCCGGCGCGGCCGGCAGGTAGGTCGGGAGAACGATTGTGCCGCTCCAGGCACGGACACCGCGCTTTGACACGGGCGCCCCCGGTGCGGATAAGTCGTTCCTGAATCGGGTCTGGTCAGCGGCAGTCATGCCGCCAGCATCCTCAACGCGCTTGGCCGGCGTCAATTGTCCGTTTTGAAAATGCACCGCCGTGCCGAATCAACAATTCATTCACCTCGTGGGAAAACCTGTCCGGGCGAAAGCCAGCCACCGGCCAAAGTCAATGATGCCCGCCGCCGCCGTGCCCGCCGCCGTCGAAGCCGCCGTGGTGTGAACCGCCTGCATCAGCACCGCCATGATGCGAGGCGTCATGGTGAGTCGTGTGATCGTGTGCGGAGTCTGAACCGCCCGAATCCCAAAATGGAAACCAACTGAATCCGCCGTCAGCATCAGAACGCCGGGATGATTTGCTCCTCGGCAAGGCGAGCACAATCACAATGGCGACGACCAGCAGGATGATGATGAAGAATTCCATGCGTTCAGCCCTCTCAGGCAATCAACCCGATTAAAACCAGCACGATCGGGAAGCCGACGCCGAATGCCAGACAGTAAAACGCGGCTCGACGGCTCCGACCAAACTTCAGCGCCATGACCACACCGAGCAGGGTCGTGACGATAAAACTCAGCGCCATCAATAGTATGAAAAGGATCATCAGCGGACTCGTCAGATCGTTGCCTGACTTCAACCCATGCGAGGTGTGGATCGTGGACAAGCGCGCCAGGATTCCTGAGCCGCCGGGTTTCAAAAACATCTGCCAGATACCGGAGACGGCGAAAAACAACAGCATCGGCGCGAAGATGCAGCCCAAATACAAATGAAGGGAACGGAGTTTTTGCATGATGCACTCCTGGCCACGAAGCCTACTGGAATCATTTCGCCGGTCCGCCGGGCTTGGGCGCCGCAGCGGCCTGCTTGGCTTCCCAGTCCTTGAACGCCTTGGCCGTGTCGTGGTCGTGCGCGTTGAGGTAAGCGTTAATCTGGTCCTTGTACTTTTGAAAGACCTCCGACTTCTCCGGCGCGCTGCCACCATCCATGGCCTCTTCGCGCGCCAGCTTGAGCAGCTCCAAAACCTTCGCTTTGTCCGCATCCGTCAGCCCTGGAACGATCGCGCAATACGCATCAAAGGTCACCTTTACCTTTTTGTAGGTCATCCCATCCTTGATCTGTTCGACCTGTTCCGGCGTCAAATTCTCCGCGAGCTTGGCCAGGAATTGATCGTGCAACGGCTTGGATTCGGCAGTCAACTGGCTGGCGCGGTTGGCGTAAGTTGCCTCTTTGCCGTCGGCCTTGAGTTTGGCGTCAATCACCGCGTCCCGCGCCCGTAACGCGCGATATTGCGCGACGATCACTTCGCGCACAGTGTTTGACTTGGCCGCATCGGCCACGGCCAGCAGTTTCAGAATGTCCGTCGTGCGGCTGTTCACGGCCAGGCTGTAAGCCGCTTCCTTTTCCGCATCCGAGGCGGGCGGGGTGCTTAGTTCGGCCGTATCGGCAACGGCAGACTGGATAAAAACAATGGCGCCGGCAAAAAACGCAACGCGAATGGCAAGGTAAGCTTTTATGCTGACCATTCTAGCAGAGGCCCGAAAAAAATCCAAGTCTTGTTGCAAAGCCAAAGCGCGGGTAAGGCTGCCGACGTTCAGATGCTCATAGCGCCAAGCTCAGGGGAGTTTGCCGAAATAAAAACTCACGGAGCCGGAGTATTCTCCGCGCCCGACGCTCGGCTGACCTTGGGGGCCGGTGAAAGTGGCGTCCTTGAACTTGCTGCCGATGGCGGGGATGGCGTCGAGAAATCCGAGGCCGCATTTCGGCACGGGCACGAAAGTTTTGGCAACCAGATTCGTCGGCGGAAATTCAGGCGTGAGGACTTGCACGAAGGGAACGTGGCTGTTGTTGACGACGGTGATCAGACCTTCGGTGGTATCGAGTTGCAGCCAGCGGACGTTGGCAAAGAAGCCTTTGAACTCGGGATAAATCCAGTCGCGCCAGCCCGTGAGGGTGTTATTGTAATCGTTCTCCCAGACGCCGAGCGTGACGCCGCGCAACCGATTTTTCCACACGCGATACGGGCCGTCGCCGAGCCAGCGTTTGTGCTTCACAAGGTTTTCCGGATAATCAAACAGCACGCCAAAGTAATCATTCGTGCCGGTGGCGGTGTAGGTGTAGTCGCATTGCAGCCAGCCGTCATTGTACAGTTGCCACGCAACATTTTTTAATGAGCAATTTGTCGTCGCAAGTCGTGGGCCGCCGGTGAATGAAAACTTTTTTTCAACGCGTTCGATTTCTTCGAGTTGGCCGGTCTTGCCGTCAAGGCGTATGACGAAATCTTTCGATTTCAATTCAATCGTGCCGGTTTGCTCCTGGCCGAATTTATCCGCGCGATCAGCAATTGCCGCATCCCCCTGTGAAATTTTGGGTGACCGCAACGGCCAGACCCATGTCCAAAGCTCGCGACCGTTCGGATCTTCGACTCGCAATGCTTCGGTATCCCAGACGCCGCTTGGCCCTCCTAGGAATGGCGGAGGCAAAGTGCCTTTTTCCCCTGGTGGGATATGCCCGGCGAATGCCTCTCCTTGGGTTTCTACAATGGTACGCATTTTTCCACTTCGTTCTCGAACATGTGAAAGGCCCTGCCAATGGAATTTGCACTGATTCGCATCGGTGAAGCTGTAATGATTTTCAATTGTGAACGTCCCGTTCGTCTCACGCTTCACCTGGATTGGCGACCAGATTTCCTTGATCGCATAAAAACTCCCCTCGCGCTGGCGGTACGGTCCGACGATGCCGTCCGGCGCCTGATTGCCAGCCGTGTCCATCTCGCCTGTGTCAGGACGTTTCACGCCATCATCGGTCAGCGCCCAGATGAATCCGCCGCCAAGAAGTTTGCTCGAAGCCATCATTTTCCAGTAGTCCTCCAGGCCCGCGCCCGCGCCACCGTCGAAGAGTCCGTGCATGAATTCGGTGGGCATGTAGATGTATTTTCCCGGATCGTTGGTGGCAACAAATTCTTCGTTGTTGCGGAAGTAAACGGACTGGCCGTCGGCGGCGATGGCGGCCTTGTCGTAGGCCAGATAGTGTGCAGTGTTGATCCCGCCGAACGTCGCCCACGGATGCAGCACGCGACGATGTTGCGGGTCAAGTTCGGGAAAAACATGGTCGAGGTTCGTGTTGAAGCCGCCTTCGTTGCCGTTGTCCCAGAAAAGAATCGAAGGATGATTTACGTCGCGCGCGACCATTTCCTTGACGAGTTTCGGGCCGACCTCGTTGTCGTATTTGTTGTGCCAGCCGGTGAGTTCATCGAGGACATAAAGACCCAGCTCATCGCAGAGATCAAGGAACTGCGCGTCCGGCGGATAGTGGGACATGCGGACGGCGTTCATGTTCATGTCCTTCATCGTCTCGATGTCGAGGCGATGCACCGTCTCGCTCAGGCAGCGGCCAGAATCCGGCCAGAAAGAATGGCGGTTCGCGCCTTTCAAAATCACGCGCCGGCCATTGACGTAAAGGCCGTCGCCGTCGCGGACTTCCATCGTACGGAAGCCGAAGCGCTGGGTGAACCGGTGCAACATTTTCCCACCGCGCTTGAGCCGGACTTCGACGGAGTAGAGGTTCGGCGTCTCGGCGGTCCATTGGCGCGGGGAAGGGATTTTTGCCGTCAACGGGGTTTTGTCCCCGGTCAATTTTGCGGTAAAAGTTTTTCCAAACGGTTTACCAGCCAGGGTTTTAATCTGCGCTTCGAGCGTGTCCGCGTCCCCCGCCCCGTTGGCGAAAACGTCCATGGAAAATTTACCGTCGGCTTGCGCGTCAATCGCCACGCGCTCGATGAACTGTGGCGGCTCGGCTTCGAGATACACGGGCCGGAAGATGCCGCCGAAAACCCAAAAGTCCGCGAGCCGCTCAGCTTTGTTCACGGAATCGTTCGCCGAATGTTTCGCGACCGTCACGGTGAGACGGTTGGTCGCGCCAATTTTCAGCAACGAGGTCACCTCGTATTTGAAACGATAAAAACTCCCCTGATGAATTGGGCCGACGGACTGGCCGTTGATCTGCGCGTCGGTGTCGGTCATCACGCCGTCGAACACGAGGAAGATGCGTTGCCCCGACCAGTTGCGTGGCACGGTGAAATTGTGGGCGTACAGTCCGCGCTCGTTGAAAGCATTGGTCAGATCCTTTTTGTAATTCAACGTGCCAAAGCCGTGCATGTCCCAGTGCGACGGCACGGGAAGGTTGGTCCAGAAACCGGAGTTCGCGCCGCTGGTGCATTGAAACTCCCACGGCACGGCGTCGTCCTTGCCGTAGCCGGAAAGGTATTGGCGGCGGGTTTCCTGGGCGAAGACGGACAGACACAGCGTTGAAAAAATCGCGGCGAGTAAAATCCAAATTCCAAGTTCCAAATTCCAAGTTCCAATGCCCTTACCAAAAACCGACGGCCGGCAGCAGGTGCTGCGTGGTTTGAAATTTGAAGTTTGGAATTTGTCTGGAGCCTGGAACTTGGAACTTGGATTTTTTGTCAAATTAGCCTTTCAGATGCTGACGGAATTGCGTCGGACTCATCCCGGCGCGATGCCGGAAAAACTGGCTGAAATAAAACTCGCTGGAAAAATTCAGCTGCGTCGCAACGTCTTTCACGGACAGCCGCTTGTCCGCCAGCAGCAGCCGGGCTTGATCAAGCCGGGCGCGCTGAATGTGTTCGTGGACGGTGCCCTGCCCCGATTTGTTGAACAAGGCGCGCAGACCGGAGTAGCTCACCTTGCCGACGACGGCGAGTTCCTTGGCCTTCCAGTCGCGGAGCGGATTGGCGGCAATGGCGTTGAGGACGCGCACGACCGGCGCGGGCAGTTCTGAGTGCGGCGAGACCAGCAGATTCCGCGACATCAGCAGCTTGCCCAGCAGGTTGGTGATGACGACATGCACCTGCCATTCCCAGCCGATGGGCTGGCGGCGGACGAGCCGGAGCAACTCGGCCTGCATCTGCCGCACGAAGCCGAAGTCTTCCAAAACGAATTCCGGATTTTCGTTGCCGCGAATTTCCTCGTGCCAGAATTCCAGCGCGGGGCCGCCGAAACGGAAACCCACAATGGTCAGATGACGGTTCGGTGCCGGCAGATAGGTGCGGGGTTTGACCATGTCCACCAGCCAGATTTTTTTGCCGCTGCGCAAATGCATCCGGCCCCGTTCGTTTTCCAGCTCGCCTTCGCCGGACTGAACCCAGAACAGATGCGCGCCGGGTTTCTCAAAAGATTCGTGCTTGTCCGGCCCGGTCAGCCGCCGCGAGCCGATGGAAAAAAGGTGCCACAACAAGCGCCGGGCAATCGGCGAAGGCTCGACGAAAATCAGATGATCGGCGGATTGATCGGACGGCGACATGACTCATGTTTAACAAACGCCAGGCGTGACTGTCCATCCTGCAAGCGCGAACCTTACCAGCCCGTCAGTTCAATCCCCTCGCGTTCCAGCAATTTTTTCTTCCACACGATTCCGCCGGAAAAGCCGCCGGGTTTTTGGTTCGCCGCCAGCACGCGATGGCAGGGGACGAGGACGGGCACGGGATTGGCCCCGCACGCGCCGCCCACGGCGCGAACCGCCTTGGGCCGGCCAATGGCCTGCGCAATCTGCCCGTAACTCCGGCTTTGACCGGCGGGAATGTTGCGCAGCTCGCGCCAGACGCGTTGTTGAAAATCCGTGCCGGCGGAAAGATCCAGCGGCGGGAGTTGGCCGGGTGGCCGGCCGGCCAGGCTGCGCTTGAGCGCGTTCGTTGCAAGCCGGTGAAACGTTTGAACCGCAGGCGACACGGCGGGTTTTGTTTTGGACGATCCCGCAGCGGAACGCCGGGGGAAATCCAAAGCCGCCAGCCCCCGTTCGGAATAGCGCGCCGTGAACAGCCCATCGGCGGTTTCGATCAGCAGTTGCGTCAACCCATCGGTGGCGGAAGAATTCATAAACCAACTGTCTCCAGTCTGGCGGTGAAGTCAAAAGCATTTTGGGCGGGACGGCCTTGCTCAGAGGCAGCCGGTGCGATGGACGAGCGAGCTTGATTTACAGGGGGGGTTTCATTTAGCCTGACGGCACATAATACAAAGAATATGCCGACCACCGAGATTGATGGGCAATTGAACGCCACCGAACGCCGCCTGTTGACGGAAGCCATCACCGAGTGCGCGCAGAAACCCCAGGTGGCGATCGAAGTGGGCACCTGGCTGGGTGGCGGCAGCACGCTGCACATCCTGCGGGCGTTGGAAAAAAATGGCGCGGGCCACCTGTGGGGCATCGAAGCGGAGCGCTCCATTTATGATCAGATGCTGGCCAACATTCGCGCGGCCGCGCCGGATGCGGCGCATCGGTTCACGCCGCTGTTCGGCTTTTCGCAGGATGTCATCAAAAAATGGTTGCCCGAGCAGGGGCCGGACGCGCGGGTGGATTTTGCGTTTCTGGACGGGGGCAATAATCCGCGCGAACAGATGGACGAGTTCCGGTTCCTTGACCCCTTCATTCCCGTCGGTGGCCAAATCTTGGCGCATGACGCGAAGGCGCGCAAAGGCCGGTGGCTTGTGCCTTATCTTTCCACCTTGGACAACTGGCAGACCACGCTGCATGACGTGAGCTATGAGGGGCTGTTTCAGGCCAAAAAAATTGCGCAACAGCCTTCCGCTGCCAGTTTGAAATCGGCCAAGGCCAGATTGTTTCGGCAGCAATGCAATCCGGCGGAAATTGCGGCGACGGTGCTGCCCGCCAACGTATGTCTTTTCTTCCTCCGCCTGATGCCGCGCTGTTTGTCACGGCGTGTGGCTGAAGGGCGCGTGTAATCAATCCCCTGATCCGTCACACCATGAATTTTCAATCCAAAATCATTGACTGGAATAAGCTTTCGGCTTGGCGAAACGCACTGCGAGCGAGTGGTAAGAAACTAGTGGTTACCAACGGCTGTTTCGACATCTTGCACCTGGGCCATGTCACTTATCTGGAAACCGCCCGCAACCACGGCGATGCCCTGCTCGTGGGCATCAACAGCGACGCCTCGGTGCGGGAGTTGAAAGGGGCCGGACGCCCGGTCAACTCGGAGACGGATCGCGCCGGGGTGCTGGCCGCGCTGGAGAGTCTGAACGGCGTCTGCATTTTTAACGACAAGCGGGCCACGAGTTTTCTCGCCGCCGCCCAGCCGGATGTTTACGTCAAAGGAGGTGATTACACCTTGGAAACCTTGGATCAAAATGAGCGGCGGGCGGTTGAGTCAACGGGCGGGCGCATCGTCCTCATTTCATTTGTGCCGGGAAAATCAACCACCGGGCTGATCGAGAAAATTTCCCGATTGTGATCTTTGATATTGATCACCTGCTACTCATACCCCGCACTCGTCGCGATTAATTCTTCATGCATCCCTACCGAACCTCGGAAAAACTGGGCCTCATCCTGCCCTGCGTACAACAAAAAATCCGGCCCCGGCGGCATCTGTTTGCCGGCCCGTACGCCGGGGAATTTGGCTACGAGCTGATGCAGTGGCAGGGCTTCGTGCGGGCGCGCCGGCGGCACTACGAAACCACTCATGTGCTGACTTATCCCGGACGGGATTATTTGTACGAGGGCTGCCAGGTTCACCACCACTCGATCACCTTAAAGGAAGCCGGCTACTGGTACGGTGACATCAGTCCCGAAAAAATGCGGCAGATGGCGCACGCGAAGGCGGTGGAAATCGGGCTGAAAGACTACGACATTTTCGACACCTCCCTGCTGTGTACGCGCTATCACAAAATGCTTTTCTGGCCGCAGGAATTCCGGCTGCTGGAAGAGCCGCCGCTGGTTGAAAAAAACCGCGACATCGTTTTTCATTTCCGGGCCGTGAAAAAAACCGGCACGGATGCAGTTAAGAATTATCCGCCGGAACTGGCCGATGAACTGGCGCGGCGCTGTGTGGATCGTGGCATTACAGTCGCCTGTGTCGGGCATCCCGATTATTCTTATTGTGCGGCGAACTGCGCAGACTGGCGGCACGCGGACTAGCGACAAACCGTGGCGGCAGTTTCCTCCGCGCGCGCCGGCGAGGGTGAGGCCAGCGGCGGCATGCACCTGATCAACGCCTGCGGGCGGCCCAGCATCATCTGGGGCGATGGTCAATGGCGCGTGGCACCGGCGTTAAGGTGGAATCCCTTCCGCGTGCCGATTTATGTGGTGACCAATGCGCACTGGCAGCCGACACCGGAGACGGTGTGTGAAGCTGTGGTCCGGGCGTTGAAAGATATGCGGGAACGCACGGCGGACTTTAGCCGTCCCATCTACCAACTGCCCGCGCAGCCGATTGCCAACATTTAAGTTACGATGGCAGACAGCCGACAAGACAAGGGCGGGTGTGTTGCGCCGGGCCAGCCGGGTTTGGCATTGCTATTAACTGAACCTGTTGTTGATTGTTGACGGGAAAATTAGCCGACAATGTCTGATTCCACAGCGTTAATCCGGTCGTTGATCATCTTCGGAATTGTCCTTCCGTTGGCCATCCTGCTTGGCTACATGGCGGTCAAGCTGCCGGACATGGATTCCACTTCTCTGGTGGTGGTGGGCCTCGTGGCGGGTGTCATCAGCCTGCCGTTATTGTTGAAATGGCACCACGAATTGTTGTTTCTTGGTTGGAACACGGTGGCCCTGGTTTTTTTCCTGCCGGGCCGGCCGGAACTGTGGATGTTCATGGGGTTGACCAGCTTTACCATCATGATCATTCAACGGGCGCTCAGTTCGGAGGTGCAGATGAACCCGGTGCCCTGGATGCTGGCACCGTTGCTCTTCATTCTCGCGGTGGTGGTGGGCACGGCGTATATGACCGGCGGCATTCACCTCGGTTCTCTCGGGGCCGATTCTTTGGG
>JANYDP010000056.1 GCA_025363535.1 Verrucomicrobiota bacterium
CCTTCCTTGCCCAGTGCGTCGCGGGCGTTTTGAAAGATGTTCACCAGAATTTCATCCAGGTGATTTCGTTGCATGAACAGCGGGGGCAGATCCGGTTCGCAGCGGCATTCGATCTTGACCGGGAATTCCGCCGCCAGCGGAAACACCTGCGCCACGGCGAGGCTCAATTCGTGGGCGAGGTTTAATTTTTCGATCTGCCCTTCGTTCAACTGCGCGTAGCCCATGATCTGGGTGACGATCTTGTCCGCGCGCTGGATTTCCTCGGCGATGATTTGCAGATGTTTGGCGGGTTCGCCCCGGCCTTCCAGCACGGCGCGGCGCAGGGAGAAATTGGCGTTGTTGATGATGGCGAGCGGGTTTTTAATCTGGTGCGCAAACTCGGCCGCCAGCCGGCCGGCGGAACGCAACTGTCCCTGACGCAGTCCGATCTCATGCGCCTCCTCCTCGAGGCGGCGCTGACGTTCGGCCAGCACTTGCAGGGCGTAACAGCAGGCCGTCAGAAACCACAGGAGCACCACCCGCAACACCACGGTTTCCGCCGTGGGCTGCTCCCGCTCGGTCTCGTCTCTGGCGATTTGCGCGAGGTCATCCTCAGTCCAGAGCGGGCGACGTTGTCTGCCGGACAACTCCGTATTTTGGTTGGTCGCGGACAGGATTCTGGTCGCGGCTTCCAAAGCCGGGTGATTGGTGGCGGAACGCTTGGGCAGGTTCTGCATGGACGCCTGGGTATCGCTGATGCTGGCTGACAGGATGCCGGCGCTCGCATAAAAAAGGCTCAAGGCGAGGTTGAGCACGATTTGCGGCATGGCCAGCGGGATGCTCAATGCATTCAGCACGATCAGGCCGGGGAAAACCCAGAAGGCGATGCTGGCAAATCCGTCGGTCAGGAAGACCAGCCCGGCCATGAACAGTCCGTCCAACAATCCCAGCGTGAAGACCAGCCATTGACACAGCCCGGGCGGAAAACGCCGCCAGCCGGCGAACAGCATCGCGGCGACCGCGTTGCACAAAATGTAGATGAAAAAGAAATCCTCCAAAAACTTGAGCGCCACCTTGTGCGGCGTCATCTGCACGTCGTTCAACCCGCCGGTGGTGAAAAGATAATACAGCACCACGGCGATGACCCCGGCCTTGGCGGGAAAGACGATGTGGAGCTGCATCGCGACGATGCGCGCCGCCTGCTGCGACGGTTCGCGCCGCCGCAACGCCAGCATCTGCCGCAAACCTTTGATCTGTTCCCACTCGATGAATTTCATGGGCGCTCCGGAGTCGCCGGCCGGCGCAGAATTTTCCGGTTCACATTTTCAACGCCTGCTCCGCAATTTTTTCCACGGGCCACAACCGGCCGATGCCTTCGTAGCCGCAGGACAGCATCCCGATCTCCGGGCCGATGAATTTCGCGCCGCGTTCTTTCAACGTCGCGACATTTTCCTGCGTGGCCGGGTGCAGCCACATTTTTCCGTTCATGGCGGGCGCGATCAGGATTTTGGCCTTTGGATTCAAGGCCAGCGCGATGCATGTCAACGCATCGTCCGCCAAACCGTGCGCCAGTTTCGCCAGGACGTTAGCCGTGGCCGGGGCGATCAGCAAAATATCCGCTTCATCGGCGAGTTTAATGTGCGTGGGTTTCCAGCCTTCTTCCTCATCGTACAAATCCGTGACAACCGCATTCCGCGACAGCGTCTTGAACGGCAGCGGCGTGATGAAACGCTGCGCATCGGCGGTCATCACGACGTGGACATCGGCACCGCGCTTGGTCAACAGGCTCGCCAGGTCCGCCGCGCGATGCGCCGCGATGGAGCCGGTGACGCCGAGGATGATGGTTTTGCTTTTGCTCATATTGATGGATCGTGCTGCGTGAAACGTGAATCCTGGCGGAGCGCTTTTTCACGTTTCACGCATCACGCATCGTTTCAAAAATCCGGCGCCGTCGCCCGTTGGGACTTCAGCTTCTCTGCTTCTATGATCGACATGGCCCGCCGCACATCGGTGGGAATGCTTTCGCTGAGGATCAGGTAGTCAAAGTTTTTCCACTGCGCGACCTCCTGCCGGGCCACCGCCAGCCGTTTTTGCACGACCGGCTCGGCGTCCGTGCCGCGCTTGCGGAGGCGGGCTTCGAGGATTTCAACCGTGGGCGCGGTCAGGAAAATCGAGACGAGCGAGCGTTTCAACTCGGGATCCGACAACGCCGCCTCCCGCACGGTGGCCGCGCCCTGCACGTCAATGTTGAGCAGCACGTCGTGACCGTGGCGGAGTTTGCCGAGCACCTCGGACTTGAGCGTGCCGTAGCTCTGGCCGTACACCGTGGCGTGTTCCAGAAAATTCCCCGCCTGCACGCGCTTGAGAAAACTTCCCGCATCCAGAAAATAATAATCCACGCCGTCCTGCTCGCCGGCGCGCGGATCGCGCGTGGTGCAGGTGATGGCGCGCTGCAAGTTGGGCCGGGTGTCGAGCAACTGCTGGCAGAGCGTGGTCTTGCCGCCGCCGGAGGGCGCGGAGATGACGATGAGCAGCGGGCAGGCGGCGGGCGGAGGTTCGGCTTCTGCCTTTGGGCTTCTGGCTTCTGGCTTCTGAGAAGTTTTCATTCGACGTTCATCGCCTGTTCGCGGAATTTTTCCAGCTCGGTCTTCAACGTCACGACCTCGCGCGAGATCAGGCTGTCATTGGCCTTGGAGCCGATGGTGTTGATCTCGCGGTTCATTTCCTGCGCGAGAAAATCCAGCGTGCGGCCGACCGGCTCCTTGGATTTTAAGCTGTCGTCGAACTGCTGAAAGTGGCTTTGCAACCGGGTCAACTCCTCGGTGATGTCCGAGCGGTCGGCGAAATAAACCACCTCTTTGATCAACCGGTCATCGTCCGCCACGGGCGTGTCGAGGCCCGCGCTTTTGATGCGGGTGATCAACGCCTCGCG
>JANYDP010000062.1 GCA_025363535.1 Verrucomicrobiota bacterium
GGTAGGGACAGGTGGCCAAGGGGCGGTCGCGCCACTTTTGCAGTTCGGTGTCCAGGAGTTTGGCGCAGGCGCTGACCTGGGTGGAACTAACGGCGCTGCCGCAGAGTTCCTCGACGATGGCGGAGACTTTACGGGTGGAGACGCCCTGGACATACATTTCGGC
Source organism: Verrucomicrobiota bacterium (assembly GCA_025363535.1). Taxonomy (GTDB): domain Bacteria; phylum Verrucomicrobiota; class Verrucomicrobiia; order Limisphaerales; family CAIQOK01; genus CAIQOK01. The sequence goes on from JANYDP010000062.1 coordinate 164, forward strand.
CAGGGCGAGTTTGAGGGCCTGCTCCGAGCGGAGGCCTTTTTCCAGGGCGGAGGGATAGAACTCAGTCTCCCCGCGGACCTGGGGGATGCTGAAGGTAATGGGGCCGACGCGGCTGGTCAGGGTCTTGGGTTTGTAGCCGTTGGCGTAGCCTTTGCGGGCGTCGGTGCGTTCGTAGGGTTGGGCCTGGAGGACTTCATGGCGTTCGACGCGCATGGCTTCGTTGACGAGGAGGCGGAGGCCTTCGGCGAAGCCGTCATGGCCTTGCTCGGTGAGGAGTTGCAGGACGTTATTCAAGAGTTCAGGATCGGTGCGGTGGGTCAGGTGATGTTTTCGTGTTGGATGTGTTTGCGACACCCCAACAGGAAACCAACGTGGCCTGCCCTCGACCAGTTTTTCACGCGCGGAGCGTCATCACCCCTTCGGGGTTCGGCTGCGCTCGGCTCGCTACACCTCACCCCAAAGGGGTGATGACGGAAGGAAGGAAGACAATTTACAGAAAGACTTTTACACCCCCAACCGGCTGGCGGCACAAGTGAGAAGAACAAATGCAAACAAACAATACCATCAACTTCAAAGCTTCCGCCTTGAGTGATGAATATCTCCGCAGACAGCCACCGAGCATTTTTGCCTCGGGGCCGATGCAGGGAGTCAGCAGCCATTATATTGATTGCAACATTGCCAGTATTCGCGCCGTCCTTAGTGAGCAACACATCGCCCAGCTCGGGCTGACACCGTGAATAAATTTCCCGGTGGATTTTCTCGTCCACGTAGGCAATGTCGCCGAGGTCCAGACCCCAAGGACGAATGTTTTTTGATGTGACGTATTTGAATCGTCCTTTTCCCGGTTCATTGTGTTGCACGTCGGGCGAATGATGAGTCCCGTCCGAAATCTTGGCGCAGACCTCCGACAGCTTTTCAGTTTTCCAGACGATGCTCATGCCTTGCGCTTCGCTTTTTGGGCAGGCTTGGTCTGCGAAAGTTCTTTCTCCAATTGCTCGATGCTTGGCAGCGCGCTCTGGAGTTTCTTCGGCAGTGCGCGCGTGAGCTGGTAGTCGGAAATGCCGATGGCTTTGTCCATGCCGCGCAGCGCATACTCGGCCACGATCTTGTTTTTCTCCTCGCAGAGAATCAGTCCGATGGATCGTTGATCGGACTCGTGCTTCATGCGGTCGTCCACGGCGTTCAGATAAAAATTCATCTTGCCGGCATACTCCGCCTTGAACGGGCTGACTTTCAGATCAATGACCACGAAGCACCGCAGCTTGAGATGGTAGAACAGGAGGTCAATGTAGAAATCGCCGTCGCCCACCTCCAAGTGAACCTGCCGGCCAACGAAGGCAAAGCCGGTGCCGAGTTCCACGAGAAAATTCTGGAGATGCCGGAGCAGGCCGGTTTCGAGTTCGCGCTCGTGAAAAGGTTTTTCCAGCGTGAGGAAATCAAAGACGTAGGGATCTTTCAGGAGCTGGGCCGCGAGGTCGGACTGCGGCGGCGGCAGGGTGCGCTGGAAATTGGTGACGGCCTTGCCGTGCCGTTCGTGTGCGCGGCTCTGGATTTGGAGGGATAGCATGTCGCGTCCCCAGCCGTGCTCGAAGGCCTGCTGCGCATACCACAGGCGCGTGGGCAGGTCTTTGACCTTTTCGAAGAGAATGATGTTGTGAGCCCAAGTCAATTTGGCCACCGCCGGTGGCCAAATCCCGGCGGCAGCGAGATCACCCGGCAATAGTGCCACAGCCTGTGGCACTATTTTGGCAACCGCTGGTTGCCCAATTCCAGTGTCCGTAGTATCGACGATTTTGGCCACCGCCGGTGGCCGAATTGAGGAAGCGCGAGCCAATTGGGCCACAGGCGGTGGCACTTTTGAAAAAAGATCAGGATACTCGCGGGCAAACCGCTGCATCCGCTTGAGATTCCGCTCTGAAAAACCCTTCTCCTCTGGAAGTTCGTTTTTCAGATCGGCATCCAGACGAGGCAACACTTTGGTCCCCCAGCCCTCCCGCTTTTGCCGCTTCACCAGTTCACTGCCGATTTCCCAGTAGAGGATGAGCAGGCTGGCATTGCCGGCCATCGCCGTGCGCACCTGTGCGGTGCGGATGCGTTGCTTGATGTCGGCCAGCAACGCGGGATAATTTCCAGCGGCGGTGGCCACAATCGGTGTGTGGATGGGTTTGCTCATGCGACGAGCACCAGATTGAGTTCATCCAGTATGCGGTTCAAGTCATTCCCGAAAAGCTGATGTGCCTTGCCTAAACCGCCGCGCTGATTAAACGGTGAGAGTTCCAAATCCTCCGGCTCGATGCTGATGGCCGTGGCAATGTGGTCGCGAATCAAATTGAGCCACGCGAGTTGTTCGGCGCTAAACTTGACGCCGGCCCTGGCCTTGTCCATGAGCCATTCGTTGAACTGTTCGGACACGGAGTCGGCGAAGGGCGCGAGCACGGACTGTTGTCCCAGCGCGAAGCGGACGAGCGCAACGAGGTCGGTGAAGCGTCCGGCCTGCGTCCGGCCTTTGACCTTGCCGGGCCAGGTGGCAGCGAAGGCGTTCCAGAGATTGTCTTCGGTCCAGGCGGCGTGGTTGTCGCGCAGTTTCTTTTCCAGTTCCTTGAGCATCGGCTCGCTGATCGCACCGAACAACTTCGTTTACAAGAGTCTCTCGAACTGGTCCTTCAACATCGCGGTAGGCTGCTCCCACGCCTGTCGCTTCTGTTACCCGCGTTCGCATCGAGGTGCAGGACACGGGCAGCGGCATTGCGGCGGAGAACCTGACGCGCATCTTCCAGTACGGGTTCACCACCAAAAAAAACGGGCACGGCTTCGGCCTGCACAGCGGGGCCAACGCCGCCCGCGAGATGGACGGCTCCCTCACGGTCGCCAGCGCGGGACTGGGCTGCGGCACCACCTTCACGTTGGAACTGCCCAGCGCGGTCCTGTCCAAGGCCGATTGCCCCTTGGCGCACCATGGCGCAACACCCTAAAAATCTCTCCAAAAGCAAAGCGAGATCGCAACCTGCACCCGGCATCACGGTTTCAGCACATATTGATAGACGTAATCGGTTTCGTTCATTACGAGACCCGCGTTGCCAAACACCGTCTGCTCGCTTTCCATCCACTAAAACCGATAAGCCACGTATGCGAATATGCCGTTCTTGATCAGTGAACAACTGAGAAGCTGGACTGTCATCGATCTCTAATGTCCATGAACAATCATGGAGGCCTTTCTTCCAATCTTTTGAGAATTTTTTCAAAGAGGCCGACAATACGTAACTCTGCTCCATTTCTGCAAATGCGACTCTCCAGCTAATGGCCCTGCGGGTCCATTCCAGCATATCGTTCAAATATTGTCTCTGGCCTTGTCTTGATTCTGTGGGCTACTGGGGAGCGCATGAGACATGGATGTTTTAGTTGAGTTTGGTTTCAAAGTCCACCGGGGATTGGAAGCCGAG
>JANYDP010000073.1 GCA_025363535.1 Verrucomicrobiota bacterium
CCGAGATCGAGAAGGACTTCGGCTTCAAGCCCGACTTCGAGGGCGCCAAGCACCAGCTCGAAAAGGGCGACGGCGCCGGGAACACGTTCAAGGCCACCGCCAAGCCCGTGTTGATCGGCACAGCGGTCGTCGGCGCAACCACGATGGTGTTCGGCATCATCATGCTGTTGCAGGGCATGTATGAGACGCAGGTGGCTTCTGGAATTGCCGGCCCGTTCAAAGAGGTCGTCAGCGCGCTCTCCATCGTGCAGCCGGAAATCATCCTCGGCCTCATCATGGGCGGCGCAGTGATCTACTGGTTCACCGGCGCGTCCTGCCAGGCGGTCGTCACGGGCGCGTATCGCGCGGTGGTTTACATCAAGGAGAACATGAAGCTCGACGCCACCACCGCAAGCGACAAGGACAGCAAAGAGGTCGTCCGCATCTGCACCGAGTACGCGCAGAAAGGCATGTGGAACATTTTTATTGTGGTGTTCTGCTTCGCGCTGGCGCTCCCCTTCTTCAATCCCTACTTCTTCATCGGCTACCTCATCGGCATCGCATTCTTCGGATTGTTTCAGGCTATCTTCATGGCCAACGCCGGCGGCGCTTGGGACAACGCCAAGAAAATTGTTGAGGTGGATCTCCGCCAGAAAGGCACCGACCTCCACGCCGCGACAGTCGTGGGCGACACCGTGGGCGATCCGTTCAAGGACACGAGTTCCGTGGCGATGAATCCAGTGATCAAGTTCACCACGCTGTTCGGCCTGCTCGCCGTCGAGATCGCGGTCACGATGAAAGACCAGTCCGTGAAGACCGGCATCGGCGTGTTCTTTTTTCTCGTCGCGCTGGTCTTTGTGTACCGCTCGTTCTACGGCATGAGAATTCCCGAGGACAAATAGGCTACAGCAACTCCTCCAAACCCGTCTGACACCCTCAGACGGGTTTTTATTTTTTCCAAGTTTGGTCGGCCAAAAGCAGACAGGCGGTGACGGCCCGATGGTGGGCCTGCGGTTAATACGGACTTCAAATCTGGTTTACGACCTTGAAGTGACGGGGGTGGCTGTTACTTTAAAAGGAAGTCAGAATGCTAATCCGAACCGTTATCATCGCCTCAGATTAAACGAGATCAGACCGACTCCGGTTTCGAATCCGCTGCGCTGTATCTGGGAGGAAAGCCATCACCGAAACCAACGTGATCACATCCAAAAAACCTGCGCTTCATCTCCTCCAAAAAAGTTCTTTGAAGCTCGTCATTCCTTGCGTCGCGTTGATCGCATCACTCATGTCCCATCAGGCAGAGGCGGCGGCGGTGGTATCGGACGGCAGCGATGGCACGGGTGGACCGGTGGCGGTGTATGCCTTGGATGGCAACGGGGAAGGCAACGCCGGCGGTGGCGGCGGCATGGCCACGGCCGGTTTGACCGCAACGTCACACTGGCTGCCGATCCTGACCAACACCTTCGACGCCAATGTCAGTTTCACCGTCATGAATGTCTTCCCCGGTGCATCCCAGTGTTTTTTTCTCCTGCTTTCGCAATAATCCGTCCACCACTTCCCCATGAAAACCAAACTAAAATCCGCAGCGATCCTGCTGCTCGCCGGCGTCCTGTCGCCGCTCACTTCCGCCAGGGCGCGAGGCTCGACCGACAACGGCACGCGGCACGCCGGCCCGATGGCGCAGGATTTTGAAACCACCTTCGGCCTGAACGGCGGTGACGACAAACACATCTCCGTGGTGGACGAAAACGGCGTGGCGCTCGCGGCCATCCAGAGCTTGAACCAAAAGCCGGAAGCTCGAAGCCGAGAATGCAGGGTTGAAAAGTCGGCTGGAGAAACTGGAAAAAACGATGCGCAATCAAAATTGAAATCACCATGAACACGGAAGGGGATTTGCGGTTGACGATTTTCAAAAGCAGATAAGATTACATCACAAATCAGAAGGAATACGATTATGAACATGAAGCTTCAACTCGCGGCCATCGCTCTAGCTCTTACAACCCTTAACTCTGAACTCTCAACAGCGTTTGCCCAAGGCAGCCTCACGCCGCCGGGCGCACCCGCCACCACGATGCGGACGCTGGATCAAATCTATGCGCGGACTGATTCCCGCATCCCGATCACCAACAGCGCCAGCGCGGTGACGATTGCCGCGCCCGGTTCGTATTATTTGACGACCAATCTGACGGTCAGTTCCGGCGACGCCATCACCATTGCCGCCAGCGGCGTGACGCTGGATTTGAACGGCTACACCATCCGTTCCACCACCGCCTTCCCTACTGGCTCCGGCATCAGGCTGAATTTCGTCCAGCGAAACATCACCATCGCCAACGGCTTCATTGAGAGTGGCGTGACGAATAACGGCAGCGGCGTTTACAGCGGCAGCGGTTTTGTCGCCGGGATTTCTTATTCCGGGAATGCGCCGGTGAATGTGCTGGTCTCGCGGGTATCGGTGGCGGGCTGTCTGAATTACGGCATTAACCTCAACACCAGCGATTCGACGGTGGTGGAATCCTGCACTGTGCGGACGGTGGGGAGCTTAGGCATTTTCGCTTCCACCATCAAACAATCTTCCGCCACAGACTGTGGCAGCACGGCAATACGCGGCGACCAAGTCTCCGATTGCCGGGGTGAATCCAGCGGCAACGGCAACGGCGATGGCGTTTCTGCCACCACTGCCCTGAACTGTTACGGCTCCAGCAGCAGCAGCGGCACGGGCGTTTATGCCCAGACCGCCAACAACTGCTACGGACATAATACTGGCAACGGCTATGGCGTTTCTGCCTTAACCGCCCAGAACTGTTACGGACAAAATATTGGCAACGGTTACGGCCTTTACGCCACCACCGCCAACCACTGCATTGGCGTCAATTTCGGCAGCGGCTACGGAATCTATGCTGAAAAGATTGCCTTCGGCTGCAATGGTGAGAGCGATGGTGGCATCGGTCTCAACACCTACAACGCGGCTTTCTGCACGGCGTCCCGTCCCGGCGGCACGGCCTTGCTTGCCATCATCGCCAATGGTTGCATCGTCACCTCCGGCTCCAGCGGCATCACCTACAAATACAACATGCCGTGAGGGAGGAAATGATGAAGGAAGAATGTAGAATGAAGAAACTGACCCTATGAAAACGAAACTCCAACTCGCCGCGCTCGCGCTGTTCCTATCAATTATCAACTATCCGCTCTCAACAGCGTTCGCCCAAGGCAGCCTCACGCCGCCCGACGCGCCCGCGCCGACGTTCAAGACGCTCGCGCAGGTCGAGCCGCGCACACCGATCTCTTCGCTGCCGATCACCATTACCAACTCTGGCTCGTATTACCTGACGACCAACCTCACGGGTAATCCAGGCGGAATCACCATCGACTCCAGCGGCGTGACACTGGATCTGATGGGCTTTGAGTTGGTGGGTGGCACAGGCGTCGGGATTTTCGTGAACACCCCTGACTTTGGCCGCACCAACATCGCTGTCCGCAACGGCACGGTACGCTCATGGAGTGGACACGGGATTGACGCCAACTTCGCTGTGAGTCCGCAACTGGAAAGTCTGCGGGTTTCCGGTAATGGTACCCACGGAATTCGCACCGGGCCTGGCAGCCTCGTGACTGGCTGCACTGCGTTCGGAAACTCCAGCAATGGCATCGTGGTGGACGTCGGAAGCAAGATTAGCAATTGCGCGGCGCGAAAGAACGCTGGCGATGGGATACAGGCCGCCGATGGTAGCGAGGTCAGCGCCTGCATCGCCACAGACAACACCGGCGACGGGATTGAGGTCCACTCGTCCTGCCACGTGCGGGACAACACCTGCTATGGCAATGGTATCACTGGGGCGGGTGGCGCGGGCGTTCACGTCACCGGTGACGCCAACCGGATTGATGGCAACCACGTCGGCAGCGGACGCTATGGTATCAAAGTGGATTCCAGCGGCAATCTGATCATCCGCAACAGCGCACGCGGGGTTTCGACGAACTATCTCTTCAATGGCACGCAATCATTCGGTCCAACCAACCAAACTTCCGGACTTGTCACCAACCATCCGTGGGCGAACTTTTCATTCTGAACCGTCAGCCCAACACGTCTCATGAAAACCAAATGGTTCCTCTCCTGCGCGGTCACCCTTTGCGGTCTGTTGATTTCCGTTTTCCCCACCTTCGCCCAAGGCAGCCTGACTCCTCCGGGCGCGCCTGCGCCACTGTTCAAGACACTCGGGCAGATCGAGCCGCGCACGCCGATCTCGTCCGTGCCGTTCACGATCAGCGTTTCCGGCTCGTATTATCTCACCACGAATCTCGTCTGCACGGTGAGCAATGCGATTGACATTGCCGCGAGCGGCGTGACGCTGGACTTGAGCGGCTTCACAATTTCCTCCACGGTGGCCAGCGCGGCCAACGGCGGCACGGCGATTTTGCTAGGCAGCGCATTGAGCGACATCACGATTTTCAACGGCCACATCCGCAGCGGCGTGACGAACAACAGCAGCGGCATCTATAGCGGGAGTGGCTTTGGCTCCGGAATTTCTTATACCGGCAGCGGGCCGGTGAATATACTGGTCTCGCGGGTCTCGGTGACGGGCTGCCTGTATTACGGCATTCTCCTTGGCACCGGCGATTCGACGGTGGTGGAAGCTTGCACGGTCAGGACGGTGGGAAGCTATGGCATTTACGCTTCCACCATCAAACAATCCTCCGCCATGTACTGTGGCTATTATGCAATTTATGGCGATCAAGTCTCCGATTGCCGGGGTCAATCCAGCGGCAATGGCGTTGGCGTTTTGGCCACCACGGTCCTGAACTGTTACGGCCAAAGCAGCAGCAACTATGGACTCTATGCTTCCCGCACCGCCACGGGTTGTCATGGCGACAGCTTTAGCGACACCGGCCTTGTTGCGTTCATTGCCAATTCCTGTTCTGGCTCCTCATTGATTATCACTCACAATTTTAACTCCTTTTAATTCCTTCACCGCATCCAAACTAAAATTATGAAAACCAAACTCCAACTCGCAGCGTTCGCACTGGTCTTATCAACCATCAACGCACAACTATCAACCTGCTTCGCCCAGGGCAGCCTCACACCACCCGGTGCCCCGGCGGCCACGATGAAATCGCTCGCACAGATCGAGCCGCGCACGCCGATCTCCGCCGTGCCGTTCACCATCAGCGCGCCGGGGTCGTATTACCTCACCACGAATGTGACCACGGCCGTGAGCAACGCCATCGTCATCACGGCCAGTGGCGTGACGCTGGACTTGAACGGGTTCACCATTTCTTCCACCGTGGCGAATGCCGCCAATGGCGGCGCGGCGATTGGGTTGAGCAGCGGCTTGAGCGACCTCACGATTTTTAACGGACACATTCGCAGCGGCGTCACGAACAACGGCAGCGGCATCTATAACGGCAGCGGGTTTAGCTACGGAATTTCTTATACCGGCAGCGGGCCGGTGAATGTGCTGATCTCGCGAGTCTCGGTGACGGGCTGCCTGAATTCCGGCATTTACCTTAACTCCGGCAATTCGACGGTGGTGGAAGCTTGCACGGTCAGGACGGTGGGAAGCTATGGCATTTTCGCTTCCAACATCAAACAATCCTCCGCCATGGACTGTGGCTATTATGCGATTACTGGCGATCAAGTCTCCGATTGCCGGGGTGAAAGCACCGGTAGTGGCAGTGGCGTTTATGCCAGCAGCACCGCCCAGAACTGTTACGGCACCAGCAGCACTGGCACTGGCGTTTATGCCACCACGACCCAGAACTGTTACGGCCAAAGCAGCAGCAACTATAGACTCTATGCTTACCGCACCGCCACGGGTTGTTATGGCTACAGCATTACCGGCACCGGCCTTTTTGCGTTCATTGCCAATTCCTGTTCTGGCTCCTCGTTGAGCATCACTCACAATCTGAACTCCTTCTAATTCCTTCACCGTATCCAAACCAAAACTATGAAAACCAAACTCCAACTCGCGACCCTCGCGCTGGTCTTATCAATAATTAACTGTCCGCTCGCAACGGCTTTCGCCGCCACCACCGTCAAAACTCCACCAACAAATATTCCTACGGCGCGAACATCGGCTGGACGGATTTTCGTGGCGATACCAACAGCGGCGCGGTCATCGGCGAATATGTCTGCTCCGGTTATATCTATGCCGCCAACGTCGGCTGGATCGCCCTCGGCAGCGGCGCGCCCGCCAACCAGATTCAGTATCAAAATAATTCCGACACGGACTTCGGCGTGAACCAGGATGGCACCGGCAACCTCACCGGCTACGCCTACGGCGCGAACATCGGCTGGGTCAACTTCGAGCAGACCTACGGCCAGCCCAAGGTGGATTTGTTCACCGGCAAATTGAGCGGCTCGGTTTATTCGGCGAATTGCGGCTGGATTTCCTTGAGCAACGCCGTGGCGTTCGTGCAGACGGACAGCATTCAAAAAGCGCTGCTCGCGCGGAACGGCCTGCCCGGCGCCTGGCTGCGACAACATTTCGGCACGACGAACGTGGACCCCAACGCGGACAGTGACGGCGATGGCGTCTCGAACGCGAACGAATATCTCGCCGGCACGGATCCGAACAACGCCGCCAGCGTGCTGAAGATCACCTCCATCACGCGCACCGCGCCGAACAGTGCGTTGGTGTGGAACGCGGTCAACACACGCTTCTACACGGTGCAGACCAACGCGGCCCTGGCCGACGGCGCGTGGGGCGATTATCAAAGCCAGAACTTCCTGGGCTGGAGCAGCGCGGCCTTCGCGGATACCAATCCCACCAACCAGTTCTATCGCATCCGCGCGTATCGTCCGCTCATCCCGTGAGAACACCCCCCCATTGTTCACCGTGAAAAAAATCATTCTCCTGGCCGCACTGGTTGGGCTCACCGCGAAAACCGTTGCCGCCGAAACCAACGCACCCTTCACTGGCCGCATCGAAGCCACGGTGACACGCGGCGGCGAGGTGCAACACCTCATCCTCACCGCCGGCACCAACTACCTGCGCCTCGAACGCGCCGAGACCGACCGGCCCTACGCACGCAACCTGATTGACCGCACCACCGGCGAGGTGACGCTGCTCTTCCCGCATAACCGCAGCTACACGCGACTGCCGCACGGCAATGGCAGCAGTAACAAAGGCGTCCCGCCTGCCGGTCCGGGAGGAATGCCGCCGCCAAATTTCCCTGCCTCCGTTCCCGGCCCCGCCAGCGAGCCGCCAACGCACATCGGCCCGACGAATTTGCCCGGCGACCCGGCCATGCCCGCGCCGCCAGCCATGCCACGGATGCCGGCGATGCCGCCAATGGGCAGCGGCGGGATGCCGATGATGCCGCCGATGGCCATGATGCAGGAGCCGATGGAGTTGAAGGCGCTGGAGGGCGTGACGAACGTGCTGGGTTTCACCTGCCGTCGTTACGAAATAAAACAGCGCGCCGAGATCATGGAAATCTGGGCGGTGCAAACCAATCTGCCGTTCGCGCCGTGGCAGCAGAACCAACGTCCACGCTTCGGCCCGCGCCTGTTGGAGGAACAATGGGCCGATCTCGTGGCGGAGAAAAAACTGTTTCCCGTGCTGGCCGTGCTGAAGTTTGAGAACGGCCCCGAGCGTCTGCGCTACGAAGTGCAAACCGTCACCCCGCAAAAGCCGGACACGCAACCGGCGGAACTCTTCACGCCGCCCGCCGAGTATCAATTCATCGAGCCGCTGCCGTTTTGATTCCCCACCCGGAGCGTTGGTTTGCAGCCAGCTTTGATTGACTGATGGAATCACCGTGAGCCTTCCCGTTTTCCCGCGCCCAAAGCCGCCGAGGATGGCGGCGCTCCGGCGGCAACGTTTTGTTTGACGGCAGGCGGCAACGGGCGGATTATTGCGGTCGTTCCCAGAAACCAAACCAACCCCGGCTATGAAAACCAAACTCCTGCTTCCGCTGCTGCTGCTGCTCCTCTCAACCCTCAACTCGCAACTCGCAACCGCGCACGCCCAAGGCACCGCCTTCACCTATCAAGGCCGGCTCAATGACGGCGCGAATCCGGCCAACGGAATTTACGATTTACGATTCGCGATTTACGACGCTGTGAGCGCGGGCGTGCAGCAGGGAAGTTTGCTCACGAACTCCGCGACAGCGGTAAGCAACGGCCTGTTTACCGTTACGCTGGATTTTGGAAACCAATTTCCCGGCACGGCGCGCTGGCTGGAAATTGCCGTGCGCACGAATGGTGGCGGCGCGTTCAACACGCTGACACCGCGCCAGGCACTGACCCCGACGCCCTACGCGATTTTCGCCGGCGGCGCAAATGCGGCGGGACTCACCGGCAACATCCCGGCGACGAGCATCAACGGCACTTACGGCAGCGCGGTGTCGTTCAACAACGGCGCGAACAGTTTCAACGGCTCGTTCTACGGGCAGTTTTTCGGCAGCAGTTTCGTCGGCGGAAATTTTGTCGGCAGTTTCATCGGCAGCGGCGCGGGGCTGGCGGATGTGTGGCACACCGGCGGGAATCTCGGCACCACGGCGGGCGTGAATTTTCTGGGCACAACAGACAACCAACCGCTGCAACTGCACGTCAACTCGACGCGCGCCTTGCGCCTGGAACCGACACTGAATGACGGCGGTCACTTTAGTATCGTCAACGTCATCGGCGGCTCGCCGAACAACTCCGTGTCGAACGGTGTTTATGGCGCAACCATCGGCGGCGGCGGCGCAAACTTTTATTTCGGATTCCCCGCGCGCAATTCGGTGACGAAGGATTTCGGAACCGTGGGCGGGGGTTTTGGCAACACGGCCAGCGGCAACAATGCCACGGTCGGCGGGGGTGATGGCAACACCGCCAGCGAACTGGAAGCAACCATCGGCGGTGGCCACCAGAATATCAGCAGCGGCGGTGCTTCGACTGTCGGCGGCGGCTTCTTGAATGTCAGCAGCAACAGTTCCTCGACCGTGGCTGGCGGCGCTTACAACCTTGCCGGCGGTCAAGAGGCAGCGGTTGGCGGCGGCTACGCCAACGCCGCCCTCGCCGGATATGCGGTCATCGCTGGCGGTTATTACAACACCAACAACGGATACATTTCCATCTTGGGTGGCGGCTATCAAAACTTGATCCAGAGCAATGCTGATTACACGTTCATCGGTGGCGGCGGAAACAATACTCTGGGTGCGGGCACGACCGCTTCAGTCATTGTCGGCGGCGTCGGCAATATCATGCAAAGCTTGTCCGGCTTCTCTTTCATCGGCGGCGGTAATGGCAACGTCATCGGCACCAACAACGGCACGGCGGTGATCGTCGGCGGGCTGGTCAACACCATCGGCAATTTCTCCGACCGCGCGGCCATCGTCGGCGGCAATGGCAACGCGATCCAGAACAACTCCCTGGCTGCCTTCATCGGCGGCGGCATCGGCAATACGATTGGTGTCGGCTCTTACGACGCCACCATCGGCGGCGGCGGTGGCAGCAGCATCCAGAGCAACTCCTACTATTCGGTCATCGGCGGCGGCGGCGCGAACACCATCGGCACGAACAGCAATTCCGCCCTCATCGCCGGCGGCTATTTCAACGGCATTGGCAGCTTCTCGGATCGGGCGACCGTGGTGGGCGGCAACGGAAACTTTATCTTGAACAATTCCGGCGGCTCCTTCATCGGCGGCGGTGTCGGCAATACCATCGGCAACAACAGCATCGTCTCCACCATTGCCGGCGGTAACTTCAATTACATTCTCAACAACACTGCTCAGGCGGTCATCGGCGGCGGGTTGTCAAACACCAACGGCGGCTTTGCGGCGGCGGTCCCCGGCGGCGTCTATAACGTGGCAGCGGGTGCTTACAGTTTCGCCGCCGGGCAACGCGCCAAGGCCACGAACGACGGCACCTTCGTCTGGGCGGATTCGCAAGCTGCGGATTTCAGTTCCACCACCACCAATCAATTCAACGTGCGCGCCAACGGCGGCGTGCGTTTGGTGACAGATGGCGCGGGCATCACGCTCGACGGCCAGCCGCTTCTGGGTTCCGGCAATTTCATCCAGAATCAAACGGCCGCGCCGCAAAGCGCCTCCTTCCGCATCAACGGCTCGATGACCGCCGCCTCGTTCAACATCAACGGCAGCGGCAGCATCAGCGGCACGGCGTCCGTGAATTCGCTCAACCTTACCAACACATTGCGCGTGCCCGGCGCGGGCATTGGCACCGGCACGCCCGCGTTCATTCACCGCGCGACTGGAGCGAACATAGTAACCGGTGCGACGCACCAAACCGTCATCACGCATCCGCTATGCGACGGGGATCCAAACGCGATCCTGATCATCACGCACAATTATAGCCCCAGCAGCATTATAGACACACACCCGACGAGCGTTTTCTATAACGGCTCCAAATGGGCAATCTATCATGACGACTTTGTTGCCATGACCACCAACAGCGCGTGGAACGTCCTTATCATCAAACCTTGAACCTCTAACATAGAAAGCACCACCATGAAAACAATCACCTGCAATTGGCTCACAAGTTTCAGAGTCCATTATTCATTTATCGTTCTGCTGTTGCTATCAACCAACAGCTTTCAACTTTCAACTCACGCTCAAAGTTACTCGATAGATTGGTATAAGATCGCGGGCGGCGGCGGCACGAGCACGGGCGGCGTCTTCACCGTTAGCGGCACCATCGGACAGCATGACGCCAGCGCCAACAACGCTCTGACCGGCGGAAATTTTTCCCTCACCGGCGGCTTCTGGGCGCTCTACGCCGTGCAAACTCCCGGCGCGCCGGTGTTGAGCATCAAACTTACGACCACCAACACGGCGCAAGTCTATTGGCCGTCACCTTCGACCGGATTCAATCTGCAAGTCAGCACCAACCTGGCTTCAACCAACTGGGTTGCTCCGCTGGAAACGATTCAAGACAACGGCACCATCAAATTCATCCTCGTCAATCCGCCGGCGGGGAATCGGTTTTATCGCTTGCGCATTCCCTAGCAGGCTGAGTCTCGCAGTTTGCATTCAACCGCCGGTTCCCCTATTTTTCGCGGCGTGGAACCACACGCGCTTGCGCCCAACCCGTGGATGATTTTGCCGTTCGGCGTTTTGCTGGCGGCCATTGCGCTTGGCCCGCTCTTTTGCCCGGCATGGTGGACGAAGCATTATCCGAAAGTCGCCTTCGGCCTCGCGGCGATCACGCTGACGTATTATCTCGCCGGGCTGCACGCCTACACGCCCGTGGTTCATGTTGCGCACGAATACGTCAGCTTCATCGCGCTCATCGGCTCGCTGTATGTCGTCTCCGGCGGCATTCACATCCGTGTCAAAGGCGAGGCTACACCCCTGGCCAACGTGCTGTTCCTGCTGATCGGCGCAGTGCTGGCCAATGTGCTCGGCACCACGGGTGCCTCCATGCTGTTGATCCGGCCGTGGATTCGGATGAACAAATACCGCGTCACCGGACACCACATCGTCTTCTTCATCTTCATCGTCTCCAACCTCGGCGGCTGCCTCACACCCATCGGCGACCCGCCGTTGTTCCTCGGTTATCTGCGCGGCATTCCGTTCTGGTGGGTGGCGGAGCATTGCTGGCCGATGTGGGCCACCGGCGTCGGAATCATGCTGGCGATGTTCTACGTCGTGGACAAAATCAACTTCGCCCGCGCCCCGCGCCAAGTCCGGGAAAAGGAAACCGCGCACGAAACCTGGCACTTCGACGGACTGTATAATCTTTTCTTCCTCGCCATCCTGCTCGCCACCGTCTTCATTGACCGCCCCGTTTTTGTCCGGGAAGCGCTGATGCTCGCCACCGCCGCCGGTTCCTATTTCACGACCAAGAAATCCGTCCACGAGGCGAACCATTTTAATTTCCACCCCATCCAGGAGGTCGCGATTTTATTCGTCGGCATTTTCGCAACCATGCTCCCCGCGCTCGGCTGGCTGGAAGGCAATGCCGGTTCGCTGCTGGGAGCGGATCCCGCGTCCGGTATTTTTTACTGGGGCTGCGGCGCGCTTTCCAGCGTGCTCGACAACGCGCCGACCTACCTGTGTTTCCTGAGCGCCACGTTCAGTTCGTTTGTGGATCACGACGTGGTCGTGCAGGTGCAGCATCTGATTCAAACCGGCGGTGCGGATCTCGCCGGCGTCGTTGGATCACATGCTGACGAGATTAAGAACACCTTTCTGGCGCTACAAAAATATCACGGCGACCAGGTGCTGGCCAAGGGCGTGAGCAACGAGGAAATCGAAATCTGTTTCCTGCTCGGCAACGTGGCGTTCAACAAATACATCCTCGCCATCAGCGTCGGCGCGGTCTTTTTCGGAGCGAACACCTACATCGGCAACGGCCCGAACTTCATGGTCAAGGCGATTGCCGATCATCAGAACGTTCGGACCCCGGGATTTGTGGAGTTCATCTTCAAGTACACCCTGCCCTTCATGCTGCCGATGCTGCTCGTTGTCTGGTGGATTTTTTTTCACGACTGAAAACTCTTCCGCCCGGGCAAAATTTGTTTTGCCGGAGGCGGGGATTCTCTTTTTAATACCCGCCCACAGTTGGGAAACCCGTTGCGATTCATTTACAACATCCTGTTCACGATCTTTTTCGTGCTGGCCTCGCCGTATTATTTCATGCGGATGTGGCGGCGCGGCCAGTGGCAGACCGGCTTCTGGCAGCGGTTCGGGGTGTTTGACGCCAAGTTCAAGCAGTCCATTACGAACCGCCACGTCCTCTGGCTGCACGCCGTGAGCGTCGGTGAGGTCAACATTTGCACGCAGCTCATCCGCGCGCTGGAGCCACGGATGCCGAATTTGAAAATCGTGGTCTCCACCACCACCACCACGGGCATGGGCGAGCTGCAAAAAAAACTTCCGCAGTACATCGGCAAATTTTATTACCCGATTGACCGGAAAAAATACGTCGCCCGCGCGCTGGGCGTCGTCCGGCCCGAAGCCGTCGTGCTGGTGGAGGCGGAAATCTGGCCGAACTTCATCTGGCGGCTGCGCGACAAAAAAATTCCACTGTTCCTCGTCAACGCCCGCGTCTCGGCCAAATCCCATCGCGGCTACAAAAGGTTTGCCTTTCTCTTTCGCCCGCTGTTTGCCGCCTTCACCGGCGTCGGCGCGCAAAACGAGGCCGATGCGGCGCGGCTGCGCGAGATCGGCTGCCGGCCCGAGGCGGTGCAGGTGCCGGGCAATTTGAAATTCGACACCGCGAACCTCAACGTCACCAGGCCGCTGGATGTTTCCGGCCTGCTCGCGCAAATCGGGGTTCCGGCAAACGCGTTGCTGCTGGTGGCCGGCAGCACCCACGACGGCGAAGAGGAAATTCTCGTGGAGCAATTTCTGCGGTTGCGGGTGAAGTTTCCGAATCTGTTTTTGATCATTGCCCCCCGCCATTTTGAACGGGCAAAAAACCTCGGCAAGCAGCTCGCCACCTCTGGCATCAGGTTGTTTTATCGGACTGAAATCACCTCCACCACCCGCCTCGCGCCCGGCTTGGTTGAGTGCCTGCTCGTCAACACCACCGGGGAGCTGATGAACTTTTATCAGGCGGCCAGCGTCGTCTTCGTCGGCAAAAGCCTCACGGCGAACGGCGGGCAAAACCCGATTGAACCCGCCGCCTTGGGCAAGGCCACGGTGTTCGGCCCGAACATGCAAAACTTTGAAGACGTGGCGCGAATATTTCTCGCGCAGCGCGCGGTGATCCAGGTGTCAGATTCGGCGGAGCTGGAAAAAGTTTTCGCCGACCTGCTGGGCAGTGAAACCCGCCGCCGCGAGCTTGGCGAGCGGGCGGCTAGGGTGGTGCGCGAAAACATGGGCGCGGTGGATCGCACCGTGGAGATGATCGTGCGCCATCTGGACACGGGTGAGCATTTCATCGCGCCGGGAAAGTAAGAACGGTTGATCGTTGGAAGCTTGATCCCAGATTTCAGGATTCAGCTTCAGGTGACCTATCCCAAGGCCTCTTTCCGCGCCCACGCATCCGCCTCCAGAATTTTCTCCAACGTCGGATGCTCCACGACTTTGTGCGCGTCCATCACGCGACGAACAGTGGCGGTGATCTGCGGGAAATTGATTTTGCGGTTCACAAACGCGTCCACGGCGACTTCGTTCGCGGCGTTGAACACGGCGGGCATGGTGCCGCAGGTGTCCCCGGCCCGGCGCGCGAGGTCAAGCGCAGGAAAACGATCCGTGTCCGGTTCCTCAAACGTGAGCGTGGCGAGCTTCGGGAAGTTCGTCTGCACGCGGGCGCTCGCGGCGCGCGCGGGATAGGTGAGCGCGGATTGAATTTTCCAGAATGGTGCCGGCGCAATTCCTTCTCCCCGGGGGAGAAGGTCAGGATGAGGGCGGGTAAAACACTGTCTGATTTTGAAGATCAAATTTGTGAGACGACCTCCCTCACCCCGGCCCTCTCCCCAAGGAGAGGGAGAATTTCATTCAGCCTCACTGTCGGATAAAGACAAAATCAAATTCTCGTAAAGTGGTCAGGGTAAATTTTATCAGCAGCAGCATTGACACACGTTGCTGGAACTTTCAGCAATAACTCCCGCGCATCCTCTATATTGCCGTACTTTACGTGAATGCCGTGATCTGAGTGAACAAGGTTGTGACGCAAATCAATTAGCTGTTCGATTCGTTTCACAATATTTCGCTCCTCTTCAAAATTATCCTGCCAAGGAAGTTTCAACCTTTCGCGGAAGAACTTTGCTTTCTCTTTTACGGTAAGCCGATCCGTCTCGCGCACCTGCCTGTCAATTTCAGCAAGTTTGAACCGTTCGAACCCACTGCGAAAAATGTCTTTCAGCGGAACGGGGCGATTTGGCTTACATAGACTCAACAGTTGAGGTTTAGCGAGAAGACTCCGCCGGTGAATTTCTTTTAGAAATGACTCAAACAGCGCAACGCGGATAATGAGTTCACTGCTATTTAGGCCAAGCAGGGCGTGGCCTTTATACTCCGCCCACTTGAGCGTGCGTGTGACGGGAAGTTCTTCAGAAAGTTTCTTGCGATGCTTACGTCTGATATCAGCAATAATGTCGAAACCGAATACGTCTTCAGGACAAACGCCTTTGCTAAACTGTTCTATCGTTTCAATGCCTTTTTGATGGGCAGTAATTTCAGGAAGACGCGCTCTCTCCATGAAGCGACGGAAACCTGGATCGCCAAGTTCCCCAAGGGAATGGCGCATGAGATCAAAAATGCGCG
>JANYDP010000112.1 GCA_025363535.1 Verrucomicrobiota bacterium
GTTCAGGGCGCGCGGCAATGATGATGGTGACGCTCGGCAGATGTTCGCTCACGGGCAAAAGCTACGGGCCGGGTCAGCGGGTGCAAAGGGCAAAGTTTGAAACCGCTGCGCCGCCGTGATCAGTGCGGATACAGGGCGACCAGGCTGTTCTTGTTGGTGCCGGTGAGGAAGCCGTAGCCCATGTTGTCCTTTTGGAGGATGGCGCCGCCGAACGTCCAGGTCTTGTTTTCCTGGGGATCGGTGACTTTGCCGCTGAACAGGCCGGTCGCGCGGGTAAAAGTCAGGGACAGTTTGTTGGCGCTCAAATTGGTGATCGTGTTGCCGCCCGGTCCGAAGGTGAAGGCATCGTCAAAGTGGGTGGGCAGGTTGCCGCCGCCAAAAGGCATGTGAATGTAGGAGGTCGCATGGAGCACCGGGTTGGTGCCGGGCGGCGGTGTGTAAGCCAGGCCGAACATGCCGCGTTCAAATTGGAATCCGGCCGGATAAAAGGGGGAGAGGGAATTGGTGGGGCGGATCCAAGCCATCCAACCATCCAGGTCGGTGTCTGATTGAACGCGAAACGCCTGCCAGCTTACCAGCAGGCCTTTGCCCGCGTAGAGTGAAAAATAGGCCGGACACAAGCCGTCGTCCGAGAGGGCAATGCTCTGGCTGATTTTGGTGCCGTCCGCCAAGGTGCCCGCAAAACTGGCGAGGCCGGCAGCAGACACCTTCACCGTGCCGTAGCCGGTGCCTTCGGGAAGGATCGGATCGCCGGGCGAGCCGGGCAGCAGCAGCGTGTACTGGCCGGTCTGCGGAGCGGGATTGGTTTTCGTGTAGATGGCGGCGCGGTTGGCCTCCAACGGGGCGAGCCAGGAATCCTGGGCCAGTTGACCGAAGAGATGGCCGACCTGGTCGGTTTGGAAGACAAGTGTCAGTACGTTGGTGCCGCGCTTGATCCGGTTGGTGGCCTGGCATTGGAAAGAAATTTTGCCGCTGATGGGGTAGCTGCCGCCGGCAATTTTCACGCTGCCGGAATAGCTGCCGGTCCGAGTGAGTTTCGCCGCAAACGATCCGGCGCTGGCCACCTGCACGCCGGCGGACTCGGCGAACAGCCCGCTGTAAGCACCGCTGGAGAGATAGACAGGATCGGAAACAAAGCTCGCCTGCAAAACCATGTTAGAGGCCAGGGTGAAGGTCAGCGTCGGTGAAGTCGAGGCCATGTCCCCGCTCCAGCCGACGAACAAATTGCCCAGCGCCGGCTTGGCCGTGACGGTGTATTTTTTACCGAGCGTGAGAGGACCCGCCGTCAGATTGGGAGTGATGCCGCCATTGCCGTTGGTCAACAGGGTCAACAGATGTACAAAGGGATCGGGCACCACCGCGACCGTGAACGTGTTGGTCGCGCTGTGACCCGTGTCGTCGGTCGCGTACACCGACACATGACTGGCACCGGTTTGATTCAAGGCCGGGGTCACTTGCAGGGTGCGGTTATTGCCCGAGCCGCTGACGGCCAGGTTTGCAAAGAGCGCAGGATTGTCACTGCCGACCGAGACGCTGAGGTTGGCCGCCGCCGTGTCGGAATCGCTCACCACAAAGGCCCGGTTGGTGCCGGCTCCGTTTTCAATCAAGGTCAACGCTCGCAAGCCCTGGATGACTGGACTGGCGCCGGGAGTTCCCCCGCCCGCCAGCACGTTCAATGAAAATTGGGTGATGACGGTGTTGCCGGATTCATCCGTCACAATGATGCCGATGGCGACCAGGCCCGAGGCGTTCGCGGCGGGCGTCACCTGCACCGTGCGGTTTGAGCCCGAGCCGCCAAAGCTGATGTTGGCCGCCGGCACCACCGCAGGGTAGGACGAGTAGGCAGAGAGCGTCAAAGCGTCCGCCGAAGAATCAGGATCGCCAACGACAAACGCCACCGGGGCCAGGGAGGAATTTTTCTGGATGCTCTGGTTGCCAATCGTGCTGATGGTCGGCGGCTGCGAGACGATGTTGGTATTGCCGCCGGGTACCGTGTAAACAGCTTCATTGGAAAGATCGCTTTCCACGCCGGTAAGATCGTAGGCGGTCGCCGCAAAGTAATACGTGGCCCCTTCCACCAGTCCGTCCACGAGGAGCGTGGTGGCGTTTCCCGCCACCAAAATGTTTGTATAGTACTGGCTGCTGGAACCGTAATAAACGTTGTAACCCACCACATTGCCATCCGGACTGGGATCCCAGCTCACCGCCGCGCTTTGGCTGGCGGAAACCGGGCGCGCGACGAAGACCGCCGCCATCAGATAAAGGAGGGCGAGCCACACCGGCCTCGATCCGCTCCGCACAAATTCTTTTTCCATCACGGCTGACCCAATCGCATAAGCGCTGCCAAACCGGAAACAATGCGCGTTTCCCCGCATTGAGCCGGCTTCACTTCTGGAATGCAGCACGCGCCTAATGATTTCCCCTTGTAATTAAGCCGCTTGCTTGAAGCGCCTCCCCGATACCAAGATCCCCGTCAAGTTGGGAGACTTTGGAATGATCTAGTAATGGTTCACAGTTGCAAATTTTCAAGACATTAAAGTATGGGAATGTCTCTTATTGGAGCAAGCCGTTCGACCAAGGAAATTCCTGATGAGCGGACTGACCCAGCCCGCCGAAAACACTTCACTGCCACCAGCTACCTCGGCGAAACTTTCTCACACCTGAAGATTTTCCTGACCGGCCCGAAAAACTGTTTTGACAATTCCGACCGGGTGTTTAGATTGGCGCCGTTCCGGATGGGGTCTTAGCTCAGTTGGTAGAGCACCACAATGGCATTGTGGGGGTCATCGGTTCGAACCCGATAGGCTCCACCATTCTAATGCAAGGAGTTTGGTCATCGCGCAACCGCACTTGTTCCGAATCCTTGGAACTTCAGGCCACACCAACCGCCGCCGCCACCTGCGCCCGGTCGCGATGAATGGCGAAGTCCAAGGCAAAGCGACGCGCTTCGCCCGGCGCAAGACGCGGCACACGCCCCGCCTGACGCTCCATCTGGCGCGGATTCGGAAAACCCGTGCCCGGCTCCAGCCCCGTGACATAACCGTCCGCAATGGCGACGGTGTTTTTCCACAGTGTGAAACAGGGAAGCTGCTCCACGGAAAAATTCATGGATGCACCGCGATCCGCCGCCGCGTTGTGAAGTAAAATCTTTGCCCGGCCCGCGCCATCAGCCTGCGGCTCGAGAAAATAAACCTGCTCGGCTGCGCCCGCCGTCGGTCCGGCAAACGTGTCGAAGTGCCGGATGTCCTTCGCCGGGTAATCGTTCCTTGGGGTCACACTCTTGGCCGCGGCCCGGAAACGCGCACCCGCTTCCAACAAAGGCGCACCATAGTTGACGTGGTAGAGCATCTGAAATTCCTGCACGCTCGCTCCGACATTGCGGATCTGGTCCTTGACGCGAAATTTATTTGAACCCGGCTCGGTGGAAATTTCCGTCCACAACTCGAACTGCGGGCCGAACAGACTGCGTTCATCCACGCGGCCACGAATGCGAATCCGATAGGGCGGTGCCCGTTCGATCACCACCTCCACTTCCGAAGCTGGCGTGTTGGCAATCTTGCCGTGCAAGGTCAAATCTCGTTTGACCTCGCCACCAGCATCGTTGCGAAATGTATCCGGCCCGGGTGCGCCGCAGGATTCGAGGCCGCAACGCACTATGAATTCATTGAAGCCTTCGAGCCAGCCGAGTCCACCCCCGCTCGCGAGGTTTACGAACTGTGGATGCACCACTTCCTTCACCGGCGAATCCCAGCCCAGGCGGACATCGCCCATCTCCACGCGCAAGATTCCCATGCCGCGCGTCGGAATCACCGTGAAACGCAGCGCGCCGTTGTCCACCTCGATGACTTCCACACCTTCCTGTTTGCCGCCGTGCAAGGTGCGTTGGCGCACCGACCAGGAATGTTTCACCGGTAGTTTCAAATCACGCGGTGAAAGCTTCCACTCACCGACACGCCGATTCTCCGCCACGCTGGTCAGTATTTTACGAAACGGTTCCAGCTTGGTTGTGTGTGAGGTTTTTGGCCTGGCCATATTTGTGGCTACCGACTTTTAGCCGCAAAAAATCAAAGCGGCTTGATCCGGATGTTTTTGAACTCCACCGTCATCGACTGGCCGGCGTGAAGTTGCAGCGCGAGCACACCGGACTTTGCGGCCTTGGCTTCGCACTCGTCCGTCACGTCCACGGTTTGCCGGCCGTTGACGAAATGCTGGAGCTGATTTCCTTTCGCAATGACAACGTAGTCGTTCCAATCCCCTTTCTTGATCGCGGCCTGGATTTCCGCCGAGTTGCCCACCGAGCCGGTGACTTGTTTTTTACCGTCTTTGTCCCAAAGAACTTTTTCGCCGCGCGTGGCCATGATGCCGCGCGTCATGCGCTCCTCGTAAAGAATGCCCGTGTAAGTCGGGCCGGCTTCCATGTCGGCCTGATAACCGCCGACTACCCAGTTCGTCGCATCGAGAATTTTGCTGCGATACTGGAAGCCGGAGTTGGCAAAGCCCTTGTCGTTGTTCGGCGTGATGCGGAAGGAGGAGCGCAGTTCAAAATCTGCCGTCGTGCCGTTCGTCCAAATCAAGAACGTGTTTCCCTTCGCCGGATGTTCCACCGTGGTCTGACCGCGAATCGCGCCGTCTTTCACCGACCATAAATTTGGATTGCCGTCCCAGCCGGTGAGATCGTTGCCGTTGAAAATACTTTGGAAGCCGGGTTCCACGTCTGCTGCGGAGACAGTGGCAAGAGGGAGGACACAAATTGCACCAAGCAGAAGTGCGCCGAGCATTTTTGATTTCATATTTTGATTTTGGTTTTGGAAAATTTATTTGAGCGTCTGCCGCAAAAATTTCAAGCCTTTCACTGCAATCTCATCGCGCGTTGGCTCCATGCGCCGCCAGATGGCCGCCGCCTTAGCGATGACTTTCACGTCGGTGGTGAAGGATTCGATGACCACATCGCCGTCGTAACGGATTTCCTTGAGCGCCCGCGCGATGGATTTCCAGTCGGTGTGATCGCTGCCGCAGGCGTGAAAATGCGCTAGATGTTTACCCGCCTTGCGGATGGCGTCGGCCGAACATTTCTCCTCGATGTTCATGTGAAACGTGTCGAGATGCAGCTTGAGCGCGGGGCTGCCGACATCCTTGATCAGCTCCAGCCCTTGGTCGCAGGTGTTGATGAAGTCCGTTTCAAAACGGTTCAGCGGTTCCAGGCAAACGTGCCGGCCTCGTTTTCCCGCGTATGCGGACAGGGTTTTCAGATGCTTCACCACGGTGGCCCACTGCTTCCGGTATTCGTCCGGCAGAACAGCATCGGCGCGGCCCACGGCGGAATAGACCGGACCAATCAGCGACGGACAATCCAACACCACCATCTGATCCAGGAGCGCCATCTGATCCAGGAGCGCCATCATATACGTCAAGCCGGTTTTTTGCGCCTTCGCGTCGCCGCGCAAGTCACGCTCCGGCCCCATCGCCGCGCATACAGAACCGCAGACCAACCCGTGACGATCCAACTCTCGCTTCACCTGTGCCGGGTCAATGTGCGCCGGGTCTTCAATCGCAATCTCGACGGAATCGAACCCCCATTTTTTGAATTTAGGAAACAGCTTCGTGCTCGCGTTGGTAAACGGCGAGGTGAACAGAAAGGTATTAATGCCGAATCTCATGGCGGTGCGTCAGTTTGCGTCGGTGAATTCAAAAGCGATTTCTCATTTCACCTTCGCGACGTTCTCCCACTTCTGCGTCTTCGCGGATTTGAGCACCGCGTCGCAGACATTCTGCGTTTCGAGCGCGTCACGGAACGTTGGCCCGGCGGGCTTTCCGGTTTCGAGTCCCTTCACAAAGTCAGCAACCTGATGAATGAAACTGTGCTCGTAACCAATTTGCAGACCAGGCACCCACCAGTTCTTCATGTAAGGATGATCACTATCGCTGACGTGAATGCTCCGCCAGCCCCGCAGTTTACTTTCATCGCGATGATCAAAATATTGCAGGCGATGTAGGTCATGCAAATCCCAGGCGATGCTCGCGTGTTCGCCGTTGATCTCAAACGTGTAAAGCGCCTTGTGCCCGCGCGCGTAACGCGTGCTCTCGAATGTCGCGAGCGAACCATTCTTGAACCGCGCCAGAAACGCACACGCATCATCAATCGCAACCTTCTGAACTTTGCCAGTGAGCGTGTGCGTGCGTTCCTTGATGAAGGTCTCGGTCATGCCGTTGACGCGTTCGATGCTGCCGTTCAGCCAGATCGCGGTGTCAATGCAATGCGCGAGCAAGTCGCCCGTCACGCCGCTGCCAGCGGCTTTGGCATCAAGCCGCCACAACCCCGCGCCGCCCTGCGGCAACTCCGGGCTGATGGTCCAATCCTGCAAAAACTTCGCGCGATAATGAAACACGCGCCCGAGCTTGCCTTCATCAATCAACTGTTTCGCCAACGAAACCGCTGGCACGCGCCGGTAATTGTACCAAACGATGTTCGGCACTTTGGCCTTCTCGACCGCCGCCACCATCTTCCGGCCTTCCGGCCCGTCCATCGAGAGCGGCTTCTCACAAAGAATCATCTTGCCCGCTTTGGCGGCAGCGATGGCGATCTCGGCATGACTGTTGTTCGGTGTGCAAATATCAATCGCGTCAATGTCAGGGCGCGCGATCATTTTGCGCCAGTCGGTCTCGACGGATTTGTAGCCCCACTTCAGCGCGAAGGCTTTGACCTTCGCTTCATCCCGCGCGCAAACGGCCTGCAGCACGCATTGATGGTCGAGGTCGAAGAAGTTGTTCACCTTACGGTAGGCGTTTGAGTGCGTCCGCCCCATGAAGCCGTAACCGATCAGTCCGATGCGTAGTTGTTTCATAGATTTGTCGTAGCTGCGTTCGTGAGAACGCGGCAAATGTTTTCGATGGTTATAATTTCAGCCGCGTTCTTACGAACGCAGCCACGATTATTCTTTCCAGCCGTGGTTCTCGCGCACTTGAATCATTGCGGCAAGAATGTCATTCCAGGTTTGTTGTTTCATCAGCACTTCGTTCGGGAACATGCAACCGTCCCAGCAGATGTGCTTCATCTTCTTCGTGACCTTGCCCTTGCCGTCGCGCAGCCAATAGCCGGAGTCGCGGGCGATGTTGAGTTTGCCTTTCGGATCGGTGGCGAGACAATGTCGCCCGGTCTTCTCGTGATCACCAGAGCCGAAGACTGAACCGTCATTTTGTGCGACGTGGAAATCAATCGTCCACGGACGCAGCGCATCAGTAAGCTTCGCCATCGCCTTGTGAAATTCGGCAGGCTCGTAGTGGTAATTCTTCGGCACGATGCGGTGCGCTTCCGCGTTGTAACCGAGCGTGTAAAGATGCGTGTGCGACATGTCGGCTTGAAAGCCAACGACCTTGGGCATGGCGGTTTCTTCGAGGAGATTCACCATGTGTTTCCACGAGTGCATGCCGCCCCAGCAGATTTCGCCCTCAGCAGCGAGACGCTCGCCGTTGTCTTTGGCGATCTTGCCAGCTTCACGGAAAGATTGGGCGATGAGTTTGGTGACGTCTTTGGGATTGGCATCCCAAGCTGTCACACTCGTGGCGCTATCAATGCGGACAATGCCGTAGGGACGCACGCCCAGTTCGCGGAGTTTTTTCGAGATACGGATGGCCTTACGAACATGAGTGACCCATGCGGCGCGGGATTTTTCATCACCGCCAGCGGCAGCGTCGAACCAAACCGGCGCGACGACGGAGCCAACGACGAGGTTCTTGGATTTGATCTTGGCGGCCAGGGCTTTGATGCCGTCGTCGGAAATATCAATGTCGGTGTGCGGGTTGTAGAGGAACAGATCCACGCCATCGAACTTCACGCCGCCGACCTCCGCCTTGGCGGTCAGGTCGAGCATGGTGTCGAGTTCAATGAACGGCTCCGCGCCGGGCGACCCTTTGCCCACCAGTCCGGGCCACATGGCGTTGTGAAGTTTGGGGAAGTTGTTGCTCATAGC
>JANYDP010000115.1 GCA_025363535.1 Verrucomicrobiota bacterium
GAAAATGCACGGGCGGCGGTAAAATAGGTGCGAACTGCGGATTGCAGCGAAGTAGGATTTTCCGCGAATGCCGGAACTCTCATGCGTTCCAGTAGTCGGACGCCAATCTGCTTTGCGGCAGAGTTGGTCAGCGTGAAGGCATTGGCAAAAGGCCCGTTGGCCAGCGCCCAAAGGACTTCAATCGACCAGTTCGAGACGAGTGGAGAAAGAAGCAGAAATGCATCCGTCGCAGGGCGTCCGACAATGTCTATAAATGCCTTGTGTCTCCACGCGCCGCCGCCAGTGCGAACATGATTCATCACTACTCGTGGTTCATCGCGCTTCGTGCCGCCGCAAGCACGGCGAATCATTTCATCCTTTTGATTCAGCCACTCCAATTTCGGAAGCAGGTGCGTATCAGGCGTTCCTTCTGCAATGCGAAACCCTTGGAAGAAACCGGGTTCTGCTTTTTCAGAAATTTGAACCTCATCAGCCGGGTAATTTTCATCGCCCTCTGCGTAAAAATAGAACCCGATTGTGACGTGCGCTTTCTCGTCGAGACGCGGGAGTTGTTCCGCCGCTTTCCACACTTCGGCAAGCGGAGGCAGCAAGAGTTGATGCCTCGGATGCGCCAGAACGTCGTTTCTTGAGAGCAGCGCGCCAGGCGGCACTCGGCATTCGATCCGAAATGCGTCCATGTCCGGTTTGAGGATGCGGCGGAACTTGAACGTGTCTGAACGCTTTTGCGCATCGGGCAACCTCCTCCCGATCAGGATGGCCGTTTCCGGCTTCGCGAACTTGAAGACGTTGTCGGGGAAAGTGACGATCTCTCGTATATCAATCTTCGCCAGCAGATCCTTCCGAAGCCCGCGGAATGAAGCTCCGTCGAGGATTGCCTGCGGAACCACAATGCCGAACAGGCTTTCGGGAGCCGCGTGATTCACGATGCGCCGCAACAACTCGCCAGCCTGTCCGCTGCGAGCGTAGCGGAGATCGCCAGACGCGCGTTCTTTGTCGGAAATCTTGACGCCTTCGAATGGAGGATTGGCGATGATGATGGAATTCGCCGCGATGTTCTTCGCGAGGTAATCGCCCTCGAACATGTCCTTAACCACGTCCAGCCGCCATCCGTTTGGATTCGGGATGTCGGCGAGGGTGAGTGAGAGTCGGGCGATTTCGAGCGAGAAGGCGTCGCGGTCGCAGCCGGCGATGTGGGTGCGAAGGAATTTGCGGCGGGCGGTGTGGTCGCTGGCGATGCGTTCCGGCAGCAGATCGCTCAAGAGCCGCACTGCACCGACGAGGAACGGAGCGTGGCCGCACGAGGGCTCCCACACCCGGCAGTTCTCGATGCCGATGTCATCTTCCATCCAGCGACTCAGCTTCGCCAGCATGTAGTCCACAAGGTACGTGGGTGTGCGATGGACGCTAAGGAGCTTTCGAGTGCGCGGTGAGAGCAGCGCTTCCTCGTAAAGCGCACCGAGGGTTTCCGTGCTGATGCAACGGAAGGACGAAAACCTCGACGCAATGTCCGCCGCACAGCGCAGCGCCGTGAGGCGCCCATTCGTGCGGATGCGCGGGGCGTCATAGTGATCGGCCACGCGATCGAAGACGTCCTGCACATCGTTCAAGTCGAGCCGCGTGAATTTCGGCACGCTCTTGTCGCGCATGAGTTTTCCCGCGAGCAGCCAGAAATTCGCACGCACGAGCCAGTGTGCGGCGTCCTCGCTCAACGTCGCCGACTCCAAGCCAAGCAAATCCAGCGTAGATCCGAGCATTTCCTCGAAAAGCTGCCGCAGCCGTGCGCCGGCTTCCTGCTCCACCATTGGGAGAAGCCCCAGATCCACAAAGTCGAGTTGCCGCGCACCGTCAGCTCGTGCCCAAGTCTTCGCACGGAAGACCGACCCCGGGGCAAAGTCTGTCTTGTGTTCGTCAAAGAACTGCTCGGCGTCTTTTGCCGGCATTGTTCGGTCACGACGGGGACCGTCACTGCGAAGCGACCACATCTCCCACACATTTGCACCAACGATGAATGCCAGCGGGACGCCCAGCTCGTGCAGACCGGCCAAATCTTCACGCGGAGCCGAAGACTCGGGGAGAAAGGCAATGCACGATGACCGCGCATCATGCGGACGATGTGCAAACCCGACAAATGGTATGCTCCTCTCCGTTCCAAGCGCGTAGTCTTCGGCGATGAGGTCGTCGCGATACCGGCAGCCGCGCAGACACCGGCGTATCAACTGGCCGGTGCGGGTGTTGAAGCGGGGCTGGTGGTTCATCTTCCGTTG
>JANYDP010000130.1 GCA_025363535.1 Verrucomicrobiota bacterium
AAAAGGCAAACGCCCGGCGGATGCGAAGGAATACTTTTTGTATCTGGCCACGGAGCAGCGCGGGGCAACGGGGTTCGTTAAGCCGTGTCCGCATTGCGGCGGCGAACTGACCGAGCCGCGTCCGTTCAACCTGATGCTGAAAACACACACCGGCCCGATTGAGTCGGAAGAAAACATCGCCTATCTCCGTCCGGAAACCGCGCAGGCGATTTTCGCGCAGTTCAAAAATGTTTTGGACACGTCGCGGCAAAAAGTCCCTTTCGGCGTCGCGCAGGTCGGCAAGGCGTTCCGCAACGAAGTCACGCCGCGCAATTTCACCTTCCGCTCGCGCGAGTTCGAGCAGATGGAGCTGGAATTTTTCATCAAGCCCGACGAGGTGATTGAAGCCATCCACGGCTCGGTCGTGACCGTTCCCGAAACCGGCCATCCCGGCGAGCCGCAGCCGAACTGGGGCTGGCAGGCGTGGCATCAATATTGGGTCGAGGAGCGCGTGCGCTTCTACGAAGGCATCGGCCTCTCGCGCGACACGCTCGGTTTTCACCGGCAGACGCCGCAGGAACTGGCGCACTACGCCCGGGCCTGCGTGGATATTTTGTTCAAGTTCCCGTTCAGCAAAAAAGACGAGCACGGCAACGTGACCGGCGACGAACTCGAAGGCATCGCCGCACGCGGGGATTTTGATCTGAGCCAGCATCAGCGTTTTTCCGGCAAGCCGATGGGCGTGTTCGACGAAGAATTGCGCGCCGCGTGGGGCAAGTTGCCCAAGGAAAAATCGGACGCGTTGTGGAAGCGTTACTTCGACCACCGCAAAAATTACCTGACCAAATCCGCCAAGCCGGACGAAACAGCCGAGCAAATTTCCAAGCAGGCGACCGAAGACGCGAACGCTTTGGCGAAGGGCCAATACATTCCGCACGTCATCGAACCCAGCGCCGGCGTGGACCGTTTGATTCTCGCGCTCATCGCGAATGCCTACTCGGAAGTCATCAAGACCGATGACAAGGGCAAGAGCGAGACGATTTATACGATGAAGTTTCATCCGCGCGTCGCGCCGATCAAGGTCGGCGTGTTGCCGTTGTTGAAGAACAAACCGGAGCTGGTGGCCAAAGCCATCGCCGTGCGCGATCTGTTGCGGCCGTGGATGAATGTCTATTTCGACGACGGCGGCAGCATCGGCAAACGCTACGCGCGCCAGGACGAGGCCGGCACGCCGTTCTGCGTGACGATTGACTTCGACACGCTCGGCGAAAAACCGGAGCTGCTCGATACCGTGACGCTGCGTTACCGTGACGACGGCAAGCAGGAGCGTTTGAAAATCTCCGAGCTGCGCGACTGGCTGCTGGCGAAACTGCATTGATGTCTGACCCCTCTCAAAACGAGACGGCCCTCATCAAGAAGCGCGCCCCGACGCTTTACCTGATCATCGCGAGCAAGCTGCTCAAAGGCACGGCGCTGGTGATCCTGGCCGTCGTGGCCTATTCGCTTTCTGACAACGATCTGCCGGCCGAACTGCACCACGCGCTGCACTTTTTTCGGATTGATCCCGAACGAAAATTCTGGAGCGAGCTGGCCGTGCAGGTCGGCAAGGTCACGGAAGCCAACGTGGTCTGGGTCGCGGTGGGCACTTTGGTTTACAGCCTGTTCTCGTGGGTGGAGGGCATCGGCCTGATCTTTCGCGCACGTTGGGCCGGCTGGTTGGCCATTGCCGAATCCGCCTTTTTCATTCCCATCGAAGTCTTCGAGCTGGTGCATCGTTTTTCATTCGGTCTGCTGGTGATCCTCGCGTTGAATGTGCTGATCGTCTGGTATCTTTTTCAAAACAAAGACCGCTTGTTCCGTCATCACTAGCCTGGATTTTTCCGGCGTGACCTGTGGAAAATAATTTGGCAACGTCCGCACAACGTGCCCTGAATAATTTTGCAAATGAACGCCGAACTCCCCTTCGAGATTTCCGAATTTGAAAACCTGCTGCAAAAGCCCAACAGCGACGCCTCGGGCCTCGCCAGCTTTTTCACCGCCGGCGAAATCTGGGTCACCCGTGTTCCCGCCCGGCTCGATGTCATGGGCGGCATCGCGGATTATTCCGGCGCGAATGTCTGCGAAGCCGTCCTTGGTCGCGGCGTATTGATGGGCCTCCAGTCACGCACCGACCGCACCCTGCGCATCCGCACCATGCAGGCCGGGCTGAAAGCGTTGCCCATTGAGACGCGGGTGCCGCTCGACTTTTTCAAATCCGGCGACGCCCTCGCCAGCTACTCGGAAGTCCGCGCACTTTGTCAGGCTAACCCGCTCGCCAACTGGGCAGCCTACATCGTCGGCAGCATCTTTACCCTGTTGAAAGAGGAAGGTGTGAAACTTCCCTACGGTTTCAATCTGCTCCTGTTGAGCGCGGTGCCAATGAACGTTGGCATCGGCAGTTCCGCCGCCGTGGAGATCGGCACCTTGAGCAGTCTTAACGCCTATCTCGATCTGAAACTTTCTCCGTCGCGCATCGCGCGGCTCGGGCAGATGTCCGAGAACCACGTCGTTGGTGCGCCCTGCGGCATCATGGATCAGACCGCCATCACGAGCGGACGTCAGGGCTGTCTCACGCACATTCTCTGCCGGCCCGGCGAGGTCAAGGGCGAGGTGCAAATTCCGCCCGGCACGGCCTTCGTCGGCATCAACTCCATGGTCCGCCATTCCGTCGCGGGCAGCCCGTACAGCGACACCCGCATCGGCGCGTTCATGGGCAAGAAAATCATCAACGACCTCCGTGCCCAGACCGGACGCGGCGCGCTGGATTACCTTACCGAACTTTCCGTCGAACAACTCCGCGCTGAGTATGCCGCCGCGTTGCCGGAGGAAATCGTCGGCTCAAAATTTCTCGCACAGCACAAGACGCACGACGATCCCGTGACGAAAATCCAGCCCGATGCGACCTATTGCGTGGCCGGTCCGACCCGTCATCCCGTCGAAGAAAACGAGCGCGTGCTCAAATTCATGGACGCCCTGCGCGCCGCCAAGAGCGGTGATGAAAAGGCTTTGATCACCGCCGGCGAATGCATGTATGGCGCGCACGACAGCTACAAAAACAACTGTCATCTCTCGACCGAGGAAGTGGATTTTCTCGTGGACGCCGTGCGCCAACGCGGAACCAAGTCCGGCCTTTACGGCGCAAAGATCACCGGCGGCGGCACCGGTGGTGCGGTGGCAGTGTTTGGCAAGGTGGACGCGCTGAAAAAGCACATCCCGGAAATCGCCACGGAATATTCCCGCCGCATCGGCGTGATGCCGGACATCTTTGAGGGCACCTCGCCCGGCGCGATGGAATTCGGCGCCCGGCGCTACACGTTTGGCGCGAAGGGGTGGCAGCGGTTTGAGGTTTAGGAGAACCACGAAACATACGAAATGACACGAACAATGACGGCCTGAATACCATTGTGTTCCTTTTTCCTTTAATGTGGTTCGTGGTGAGAAAAATTTATGGGACTAGACGCTGTTGAAATCGTAATGGCTGTTGAGGAAGCCTTCGATATTCGCATTGAAAACGGCGAAGCTGAAAAAATACTCACGCCCCGCCAGCTCATAGATTTGGTGATGAGCAAAGTAGTTGTTGCAACAACCTCGGTTTGCCTGACCCATCGAGCATTCAATCTGCTTCGCCGATCTCTGTTACAGCATGGCGACTGGAAGCGTGCCCAGATTGTTCCTGACGCAAATCTCAACGCGTTAATTCCTCGCGGTCATCGCAAGTCATTGGTCAGCGACATTGCTCGCGGGTTTGGAATTTCAAAACCTCCCCAATTTGTCCGGCCAACTTGGATGAATATATCGTTGTTATTGGGTTCAGTGTTGACCGGTTTGATTGCTGGCTTTGCTGCCTTTTCCAACGGTTTTGGAGCTTTAGCCGTGTGGTTTTTCATCGGCGTCGCAATTTTTACTGCCGGATTTGCAATTCGTTTTACCCAGCCATTTCAGCGAGAATTTCGACGCGAAATACAAACCGTTGGTGATCTGGCTCGCTGGGTCATGACCCACAAAGCGAATCTGACAAATGCAACCGTTCCAGCTTGGACGCGTGATCAGGTTGCTGCTCGCGTGCGCGAAATTATTATTGGTGTGCTGGGTTGCAAACCTGATTTTAGCGAGGACGTGAATTTTGTAAAAGACCTCGGATTAGGATAACGACATGAGCACACAAAAAAGCACTGTTCGCAAAGCCGTCATTCCCATCGCCGG
>JANYDP010000165.1 GCA_025363535.1 Verrucomicrobiota bacterium
GAATGGCGATCACTGCGATCACCACGAGCAGTTCAATGAGCGTAAAAGCCGTCCGCCGAAGAAACATGGTTTGAGTTGGGTTTTTCATGGGTTGTTTAGGTTTAGCGTTCGCGCAATTCTTCTTCCATCCGTTCACTGAGCCATTGTTTGATCATGCTTTGGTAATTCAAATAACGCGACCGGGCCAGCCGTTTGATCCGCGCCAGCATGCGCGGGTCAATGCGCAAGGTGATGTTGACCGACTCCGCCGAGTCGCCACCACCCGCGATGGAGCCTTCCAGCAGCCGGAGATCGGGCTTGTTTTCAGCCCAGAAACTCGCCTCGGCCTCTTCGCTGTCGAAGATGGGCACTTCTTCCCAACTGGCAATGGCACGCATGTTCGGTTCATTTTCAGGACGCTTTTGCGCAAACGAGTTTTCATCAGGGCGTCAAAGTCTGATCCACTTTGCGCTGGTAAAAGAACCGTTCTTCCGGCTCAAACAATCGCGCATAAATTACCCGGATCTGCTTGCCGTTGGTGCGATACACACTGAACACGCCCACACTGCCGGCCGACATGCCCAGATTGAAAAACCGGGCCTGCACGGAAAACCGGGGCGAATCAGGCAACACCCGCAAGGCAAACGGATCTTCAAACGATTCTTCTATCTCTCGCTGCGTCAACGAACTGTCGAGACTGACCGGCGTATTGTTCCAATCAAACTCCATAACAGGGCTAATTGAAACCAAAACGCCAGTGCAATGTCCATACAATGTATTTACACATGACCGTTGTCAACCGTCAATAGGGTTCAGCAAAAAACATTAAAAAATTTGGCCACCAGGAGTTCTGGTGGCCAAAATGGAATTGTTCAAAGTCCGCTATTCTTTGCCGGGCTTAGTGTCCGAATCGCCACCCATGCTGTCCATCAGGGCGATCAGCGGCAGGAACATCGCGATGACGATGCTGCCAACGACCACGGCCAGAAAGACAATCATGATGGGTTCCAGCAAGGAAGTCATGGCCGCCACCGCGTTGTCCACCTCTTCGTCGAAGTTGTCCGCGATCTTCAAAAGCATCTCCGGCATCGCGCCCGTCTGCTCGCCGACGTCCACCATGCTGATGACCATGGGCGGAAAAACACCGGAGGCTTCGAGCGGTGCCGTGATGGTTTCGCCTTCTTTTACACTGTCATGAACTGCGGCCACCGCGTTGCTGATGACGACATTGCCGGCGGTTTCCTTGACGATGGTCAATGCCTGAAGAATCGGGACACCGCTGCTGACCAGCGTGCCGAGCGTGCGGGTAAAGCGCGAGATGGCAACTTTGGTAACCACCGGTCCTACGACGGGCATCTTTAATTTAGCTTTGTCAAAGACGAGCCGGCCAAACTTGGTTTTGACGAACATCGTGAAGGCCACGCACACCGCGATCACCCCGATCACCGTCCAACCGATGTGATTCACAATGCCGTCGCTGATATCCATGACAAACATGGTGAAGGCTGGCAACGGCTTGCCGTTGCCCAGGCCGGCGAAGACTTCCTTGAATTTCGGAATCACCAGCGTCATCAAAACACCCATGATGGCCGTGGCCACGACGAGCACAGCCACGGGATAGAACATCGCCGCGACGACCTTGCCTTTGATCTTCTGGGCTTTTTCCATGAACTCGGAAAGACGTTGCAGCACGACTTCCAGCACACCGCCCAACTCGCCAGCCTTGACCATGTTCACAAAGAGACGATTGAAAACTTTCGGATGTTGCGCCAGCCCCTCAGAAAACGTACTGCCCCCTTCAATGGATAAAGCCACTTCGCCGATGATCTTCTTGAGCGTCGGATTCCGCTCCTGTTTCTCCAGCACACGCAGACCGCGCAACAGCGGCAGACCGGCGTCCACCAGCGTGGCGAGCTGCCGCGTGAAGGCCGTCAGCACCTTGGATTTCACCCCGCCGCCCAGACCGGGGATCTTGATGTTGATGTTTCCGCCACCCTTCTTTTTGCCGCCGGCTTTTTTGGGCGCAGCTTTTGATTTTGGATCAGCCTTCTCCTTGGCCTTGTCAATCTCGACGATCTTAGTGGGAAACAACCCCATCTCCTTCACACGCGTGATGGCCTCGTTCTGGGTGGCGACTTCCAAGGTGCCCTTGGTCTCCTTCCCTTTTTGATCCATCGCCACGTAATTGTATTTCGGCATAACGATCCTTAAAAATTTGGGTCAGGTATATTTTACGATTTCTTCGATAGTAGTATCACCGTCAAAGATGCTCCGCAAGCCATCCTCCCGCAGCGTCACCATGCCCAGTTCAACGGCCCGCTGCCGCACGACCACCGTCGGGGCGCGCTCATTGATCAAGGCGCGGATGGCATCGCCGACGATGAGCAGCTCGTAAATTCCTTTGCGGCCTTTGTAGCCCGTGTCATTGCAAGTGGAACA
>JANYDP010000174.1 GCA_025363535.1 Verrucomicrobiota bacterium
AAACAGATGGCGCAACAACTGGTTGTCCAGCGTCGGGCCGAGGCAGATGTGCGCGGTTTTGCCGTCGGCGGTAAAGAAGGCATTCTCCGGCGAATTGGCCGGGGCAGTCACGAGCCATTGATGGGCCGGCTCCTCGATCAGCATGTCGCAAAAGAATTCCGCCGAGCCGCGCAGCAAGGGATAGACGCGCTTCAAAAATTCCCGGTCGCCGGTGAACCGCCAATGATCCCAGAGCTGCGCGCAGAGCCAGGCGGAGTCGCTGGCCGTCGCACCCCACGACGCGCTCTCGCCCGGCGACGTGAAGCCCCAGGCATTGGCCAGCACATGCGCCACCCAGCCGCGTGCGGCGTAATAATTTTTTGCCGTCCGCTCGCCCGGCTCGCGCAACGACTCGATGTAACCGAACAACGGTTCGTTCAAGTCCGTCAGATTGCAGACCTCCGCCGGCCAGTAAATCATCTGGAGGTTAATGTTGAGATGATAGTCCGCGCTCCACGGCGGCGAGATCGTGTCGGCCCACAGGCCCTGCAAATTCGCGGGCATCCCGCCGGGCCGCGACGACGAGATGAGGAGGTAACGTCCGAAGTTAAAGTACAGCACGGCCAGCGAAGGATCGGCGCTGTGGGCATTTGCTTCGTAATCGGCTTTTGCGGCGGCGATGCGCTCAGGCGTGGGCTTCGTGGAAATTGCCGACTCGGTCGAAACCAAATTTAACTTCACGCGGTTGAAATAATTTTGGTAATCGGCGACGTGCGCCGCGCGGAGTTTTGCAAAACTTTTACGTGCGGCCTTTTCCAAATTCTTTTCCGTCGCCGTCACGAGGTCGCGCCGGGCGATTTTGGCGAAGCGTTGGTAATCCGTCGCCGCCGTCACCAGCAGCAAAACCTCGTCCGCGCCGCTCACGGAAACTTTTCCGCCCGCCACGGAAATTTTTCCACCCTTGTTCAAGACCCGCAGCCGTGCGGCGTATTTGACGCCGTCGCCCTCTACGCCATTGGTCAGCGCGCCGGTCATCAGCAGTTCGTTCGGGATGCCCACCGTCTGAAAACGTTCGGGACGATCCAGCGTGGCGTCGAAGTTAAGCTGGCCGGGTTTGTCCGCCGTGAGCCGCATCACGATCACCTGATCGGGCGCGCTCACAAAAATCTCGCGCCCAAACAGCACGCCGCCCCGCGAGAATTCCGTGCGCGCCGTGGCCGTGGCCAGATCCAGCTCGCGGCGGTAACCCGTGACGGGGTTGGTGCCCGCGAATTGAAACGCGAGCCGCAAATCGCCCAGCGCCTGGTATGAGCCGTACGGCACGTTCACGCCGTGGCCGCGCCCGGAACCGCTCCCCCGACAGGTAAAGTTGCGGTTCACGAGCGCCTCGGCTTCGACATTTTTTCCGGCGAGCAGCAGCCGGCGGATTTCCGGCAGCGCAGCGGCAGCATTAGTGCGGTCGGCATTCTGAACCGAACCCGACCAGAGCGAATCCTCGTTCAATGCCACGCGTTCGTCAGCGACCCCGCCGAAATCCATCGCACCCAGGCGGCCGTTGCCGAGCGGGCAGGACTCCATGAAATTTTTCGCCGCGGCGTCAAACCAGATGGTCGTGTCCGGCGTGCCGGCGGACACCGCCGGAGCCGCACCCAGCAAAAGCCCCGCCGCGATGCAGAAAAAATTCTTCCGAGTCATGCGGCGATTCTCTTCACCGCTTCACGCCGCAGCAACCGAAAAATGAAGAGATGTTGCACGGTGCTGAAATTAAACCGGTGTCAAACAGCATTTGAACGAAAACGAAAAAAATTTTCCTAGATACGAACCCGGGATTCACGCACACTCGCCGGGCTAAATTTATGGACGTAAAACTTCCTCATCTCGGCGAAGGCGCGGATTCGGGCACAGTGGTGACATTGTTCGTCAAAGAAGGCGACACGATCACCAAGGGTCAATCCCTGCTCGAACTCGAAAGCGAAAAGGCTGTGGCCACGATCCCGGCAACGGCGGGCGGCGTGGTCGCCAAAATTTTCGTGAAGGTCGGCGACAAGATCAGCGTCGGCCAAAAAATCCTCTCGCTCTCCGGCAGCGTCGGCGCCGAAAAGCCCGCCGCTCCCGCCGCGAAACCGGCCGCCGCCAATGCTCCCGCGCCGAAAGCTGCGAAACCAGCCGCCGCCGCACTGGAAGCGCCCACTGACGAACCCGAGGGTAAACCCGGCGTCGCCGTGGCTGCTTCGCCGTCCATCCGCAAACTGGCGCGCGAACTAGGAATTGATCTCACCCGCGTGCGAGGATCGGCGGAAGGCGGACGCATCGTCATCGAAGACGTGCGGGCCTACATCCACCGTTTGCAGACCCAGCCCAAGGCCGCCGCCGGTGCTGCGCCCGTTCAGGCTGTCGCCGAGTCCGTGGATTTTTCTAAGTGGGGAAGCGTCACAAAACAACCGCTCTCACCGTTGCGCAAGGTCATCAGCCGGCGCATGGTGGAAAATTGGAACACCATCCCGCACGTCACGCAGTTTGACGACGCGGACATCACCGCCCTGCTGCCGTTGCGGAAGAAATATCTGGAAGCCTACGAGAAAAAGGGCGCGCGCCTCACCGTGACGTGCTTCGTCCTGAAAGCCGTGGCCGAGACTTTGAAGAAATATCCGATCTTCAATTCCAGCCTCGACGAGGCCGCACAGGAAATCATGCTCAAGAACTACATCCACATCGGCATCGCGGTGGACACCGAGTTCGGCTTGATCGTTCCCGTCATTCGCGACGTGGATAAAAAAGATCTCGTTCAACTCGCCCAGGAACTGGAATCCCTCGCCACCAAGGCGCGCGAACGCAAGGTTACCGGCGACGAATTAAAGGGTGGCACGTTCACCATTTCCAACCAAGGCGGCATCGGCGGCGCGCACTTCACGCCCATCGTCAACAAGCCCGAGGTCGCCATTCTCGGCTTGGGCCGCGCGGTGGCCAAGCCCGTCGTGCGCGAGGGCAAAATTGAAATCCGCAACCTGATGCCGATCGGTTTGTCCTACGATCACCGCGTCATTGACGGCGGCACGGCGGCGCGGTTCACGGTGGATTTGCTCAAGGCGATTGAAACCTTCGCCGAAGCGTCGGTAAAAATTTAGTATTCCTATGGATCCAATTAAAACTGAAATCGTGGTGGTCGGTGCAGGGCCGGGCGGATATGCAGCGGCATTTTACGCGGCTGATCTTGGCAAGAAAGTCATTCTCATCGAGCGCGACGCCCGGCTCGGTGGCGTGTGTCTGAACCGTGGCTGCATCCCCTCCAAGGCACTGCTGTATGCGACGCACCAGATCACCTCGGCGCGCGATTCCGAACATCGCGGCATCACCTTCGCCGCGCCGACGGTGGACTTGACCAAGCTGCGTACTTGGAAAGAATCCATTCTCACCAAACTCGGCGGCGGCATCGCGCAACTCGCCAAGCTGCGCAATGTCGAAGTCATCAAGGGCAAGGCCTACTTTGAAGGCTCGCAAACCCTGCGCATCGAAACGGACAAGGGCCAGCAGTTCCTCAGCTACGAACAGGCGATCATCGCCGTGGGTTCCCTGCCCGCGCTGCCCAAGGCTTTTGACCTCGGCAATCCGCGCGTGATGACGTCCACCGAGGCACTGGAAATTGAGGACATTCCTGAAAACCTGCTTGTCGTCGGCGGCGGCTACATCGGCATGGAAATGGGCACCGTTTACGCGGCGCTCGGCAGCAAGATTGTCATGGTCGAAGCGCTGGATGCCTTGATCGCCGGAGCAGACGCCGATCTCGCGCGGCCCGTGATCGCCAACGCCAAAAAATGCTTCAAGGAAATTCGCCTCAAGACGAAGGTCGGCAAAATGGCCACCGTCGGCAAACAGATCAAGGTGGAAATGGAATTCGAGGGCAAGAAGGTCACGGAACTTTATGACCGCGTGCTGGTCTCCGTCGGACGCAAGGCCAACAGCGCCGACCTCGGCCTGGAAAATACCAAGGTCG
Organism: Verrucomicrobiota bacterium; assembly: GCA_025363535.1. GTDB lineage: Bacteria > Verrucomicrobiota > Verrucomicrobiia > Limisphaerales > CAIQOK01 > CAIQOK01. The sequence continues at coordinate 3,971 of JANYDP010000174.1, forward strand.
TCCTCGACGAAAAAGGTTTCATCAAGGTCAACGCCCAGCAGCAGACCGACGACCCGCACATTTACGCCATCGGCGACATCGTCGGCGGCATCCTGCTCGCGCACAAGGCGCACAAGGAAGCGCGCATCGCGGTGGAAGTCATCCACGGGGAGCCGAGCGCGTTTGAGAACGTCGTGATGCCCGCCGTCGTCTTCACCGATCCTGAACTCGCCTGGTGCGGCTTGACCGAAGCCGAGGCAAAGGAAAAGGGTGTGCAATATGAAGTGGCGAAATTTCCGTGGGCCGCCTCCGGTCGCGCCTTGTCATTTGATCGCACGGACGGCGTGACTAAAATGCTGATTGATCCCGAAACCGAACGCATCCTTGGCGTGGGCATCTGCGGCGCGGGTGCCGGTGAATTGATCGCCGAAGCCGTGCTGGCGATGGAAATGGGCGCGACCGCCCGCGACATCGCCCTGACCGTGCATCCGCATCCGACGTTGTCCGAAACGATGATGGAATGTGCCGAGACCTTCTACGGCCACGCCACCCACACGTTCACGAAGAAAAAGACAGAGCATTGATTTCCTGAGAAGGAGCGCGGCTGTCTCGCCGCACTCCGTGCCATTTTCAGAATCTTAAAGATTGAATTCGCGCGCGCGGTGCTTACTATTTGCGTCCGCTGTTCCAACGGCGGATGGATTCGGGGCGTAGCGTAGTCCGGCTAGCGCGCTTGCTTGGGGTGCAAGAGGTCGGGAGTTCAAATCTCCCCGCCCCGACCATTTAATAAAATTCTTCTCCCGCTTTCTCCCGGACGGTCTATTTTCCCACCATGCAATCAGTGGCCATCATCGGCGCGGGTATCACGGGATTGACTGCGGCGTTTTATTTGAAACGTCAACGTGTGCCGGTCACTGTCTATGAAGCGAGCGAACGTGTCGGCGGCGTGATTCAATCGCTGCGCCAGGACGGCTTCCTCGCCGAGTTCGGCCCCAATACGCTGCTCGAAACTTCCCCCCAAATTTCCCAACTCGTCCGCGATGCCGGTCTGACTGCACGGCGGCTTGATCCCGATCCGAAAGCCGAAGCGCGCTACGTCGTTCGCTATCAGCGCCCGATTGAAATGCCCGCCAAGCCACTTGGCTTTTTCACGACCGACCTCTTTACCTGGAAGGCCAAGCTCGCCGTG
>JANYDP010000203.1 GCA_025363535.1 Verrucomicrobiota bacterium
GTGAAATTCAAACCCGTCGCCGCGCTCGCGATCTTGCAACGCAACCTGCTCATTTACGGCCTGGGCGGCCTCGTGCTGCCGTTCGTCGGCATCAAGGTCATTGACGTTCTCATCACCGCTCTCAAACTCGTGTGATATGAAAAGACCCGTTGATATTTTGGACTGCGGCGGGAAGCGAAGCGCCACGCCGCTTTGGCATACCCGAGTACTTCAACTTATCACGAGCCCAGCCACATCCGAAAGCGGGGTCGCCGCTACGCTCTGCCACCGCAGTCCAAAACTCGCTCTCAAACTCGTTTAAGCTTATGAAAAAAAATCTCTCCGAACTTCGCGGCGCAGTCATGGTCACGCTGATTCTCGCGGTTGTTTGTTGCGGCGTTTATCCGCTGGTCGTCTTCGGCATCGCACAAATTGCGTTTCACGACCAGGCCAACGGCAGTTTGATACTTGACGCCAGCGGCACCAACGTGCTCGGTTCAAAACTGCTCGGCCAGCAATTCACCGCCGACAAATATTTCCACTCGCGCCCCTCGGCAGCGGGCAGCGGCTATGACGCCGCCAACTCCAGCGGCAGCAACCTCGGCCCGACTTCGCAAAAACTCGCCGACTCGATCACGCAGAACGTGGCGGACTACCGTTCGCAAAACAATCTCGCCACCAACGCGCCCGTGCCCGCTGACGCCGTCACCGCCTCGGCCAGTGGTCTTGACCCGCATATCAGTTTGCGCAACGCCGAACTGCAAACGGCGCGCGTCGCCATGGTGCGTGGGCTGGCCGTGGAGAAAGTTTCCACCCTCGTCCGCGCCAACACCGACGCCGCCGACCTCGGTTTCCTCGGCGAGCCGGGCGTGAATGTTTTGATGCTGAATCTGGCGCTTGATTCCACTCGTTGACCAAACTCGGCGTTTCTTCTAGCGTTCAGTTCCGTAGGAAATTCGTCATGCCGTTCAAATCAACAGCAGATGTAGTAAATGCCGTCGTCACGAGCACGGAGGCTTACGAGAGGTTCTTGCGCGACCAGCGCATGACGGGAGGAGTAGCCCGTCACCGCGCTGTCAATATTCAGCCATGTGAGGACGGCAATTCCCTATTCGAAAACTCGCAGTGGCAGAATTATCGGTGTAACCTGCCGCCGCGCCTAAACATTCGCTCCGATGCTTCGGTGACACTAATTCCTGACACTGCTCCTGAGCCGGGGATCGAGATTTGGATTCGAGAATACGACCGCCGAACTGGGCAGGCTGTATTCTCGGCACGAGAACCAGTGCAAGGGAATGCGGGCAACGTAATCATTGATTTTCTCTGGCTTGTGAAGCGGTGCCTTAAATGGTTTCGACAGCGTGGCGCAACCATTTCCGATCTGAACGAGTTCCGAAGTGAAATTCCGGCCACTGCAAACGTGTTCCTGCAACCGGAGGGAATTAGCAATGAGCAAGCTGGAGCCATTCGGATGATTCTTGAGCGAAAGCTTTCGTATATCTGGGGGCCGCCTGGAACTGGCAAAACAAAATGTGTATTGGCGAAAGCCGCGCGCCATTGCACGGATAATGGTCAAAAAATCCTAGTCCTCGCATCTACCAATCTCGCAGTTGACAACGCTCTGACTGCGATTCTGGCGGAAGGAGTGCCAGGAGATAAAGTCACACGCATTGGGATTCCTTCTAAGGCCTTCATTGAAAGCTTCCCCGAGTGTTGCGAAGAGCGGGCATTTCAGAGTGAAATCAGGCAAACTCAATCTCAAATCAGGGTGTTGGAGGATAATATCGCGGCGCTTGAAAAAGTGCGGCAACTCACGAAGAGGATCTGCGATAAATCCGCCGCGCAGGACGACAACTACCACAAAGTCACAAGCCGCAGAGCTGAACTCGGGACAATTGAAAAAAAATTGGCGCAGGTGCGGCTGCTTGCGTCGCAAGCGCGGGAAGAATTGAAAGCGGCGGCCTCGCGCCTTGATTTGGCGCAACGCGAGCTTGGCAATCTATCCATGCCCACGCTCCTCGCCGACATCAGCACTTTAGAATCTGAACAGACGGGAATCATCAGGCATCGGCAGACTCTGGAGAATCAACTTCGCAACGTCGGACTATTGCGAAGTCTGTTCACGAGAAAGAAACATGAGCTAAAGGATTTAATCCTCAAAGAAACAACCCGCCTGCATTTGGTTGAAACGACTTTGAGCGAAAGGCGCAAGAAAAGGGATGAGACCGCCCCAATCGTTTCGGCGCTGGAGAAGAAAATCGCGAGCTTGACGTTGCTACACGAAGAAGCTCGCCGCTGGTTCGAATCGCACCAAAAGCAAGTTTTGCCCTTGGAATCGAAACTCCAAGCCCTACAAGCTGAGATTGAGACCAGCGACTTGGATGCGCGCCGCCTTCAGACGGAGATAACAGCAGCGAAGACTGAACTCTCATCGCTGGATGGGAGATTCCATGCAGAGAATGCGGAGGCGGTTCTCGCTGACTGGCGAAATCAAATTCGTGAGCTTCAAGAACGTCTTACGCGCTACAAACAAGACCTCAGCGGAAAATCGGTTCTCGGTGCGACCCTCGACGGTTTCATGGGGCTTACCATGCAAATCCCAATTGAAGTGGATCGCGTCTTCATTGACGAAGCTCCTTATGCGCCGCTTGCGAAGGTTCTGCCTGTCCTGAGTCTGCATTGCCCAATTGCCATGCTGGGAGACCATCTACAGCTTCCGCCAGTCTGCGAATGTCAGAACAACTCGACTATCCGGGCGTATTGGGCCAAGCCTTCCATTTTCATCGAAGATGCGTTTCGGTTTGGTGCACAATGGGCGCAACTTGAGCACGTTGATAGTCCCGGCCTCGAAATAATGCAGCGAAGCATCTTGAAACAATCCTATCGTTTTGGCCAATCGCTGGCAGGCCTACTTGACCGCCACATCTATGGCGATATTGGACTAACCGGATTAAATCCCGAAGATACCGACATTCGCCAAATTGATTGCGAGCCTCGGGAGAACCCAAACCGTAACAATAGGGAAAATGAGGCAGAGGCCGACAAAATCATGGATTCCATCGAGATATGGTGGCATTGGGCCCAACAGAATCACGGAGAACTGCCAAACAACTGGCCGACTCTTGCTGTTCTAACCCCCTATAAAAATCAAAGAGACCTAATTCGCAAAAAGCTCAATGCAAGGTTTCACAACTCGCACATCCGTGACCATGTCGAGGTGTGGAACACGCACCAGGCTCAAGGCCGCGAATGGGATTGGGTGCTATTTAGCGTTTCAGATACTGGCAGATTGCAGGGGAATGATCCTTTCTTCAGTGACTCATCAAGCCGTGATGGTAAGCCACTAATCAACACCACAATAAGCCGCGCGAAGCACCAGCTGAGAGTTTTTCTTGATGCCGGTTTCTGGAAGCAACGGACACCGAACTCCATTCTAAGCGAATTGGCGAGGCTTGGATGAGTGTAAACTTTCTTGATTCTTGTGGCTGACGAGAACCGCCCCAATCCCGACACTCTGCTGGCCGCGCTTCAGCGTGACGAGGCGAAGCAGCATCGCGGACGGTTGAAAGTTTTTCTCGGCATGTCGCCGGGCGTGGGCAAGACCTACGCCATGCTCGAAGCCGCGCGCCGCGAACTCGCCGCCGGGCACGACGTGGTCGTCGGCTACGTTGAAACCCACGGTCGCAGGGAAACCGACGCACTCACCAACGGCCTGCCCATCGTTCCGCGCAAAACCGTCGAGCACCGCAACATCACCATCACCGAAATGGATCTCGATGCCGTGCTCACTCGTCATCCGCAGCTTGCGCTCGTGGACGAGCTCGCGCACACGAACGCCCCCGGCTCGCGGCATCCGAAACGCTATCAGGACGTACGCGAACTGCTCGATGCGGGCATTGATGTTTTCACCACGCTCAACGTCCAGCACGTCGGCAGCCGCGCGGAAATTGTCCGCGAGTTCACTGGCGCGACCATTCAGGAAACCGTTCCTGATTCCGTACTCGACGAGGCGGAAATCGAACTGGTGGATCTGCCGCCCGGTGAATTGTTAAAACGGTTGAGCGAGGGCAAGGTTTATGTGTCCGACCGCGCCCAGGCTGCCGCGAAGAATTTTTTCCGCGAGGGAAACCTGACCGCCTTGCGCGAACTTGCCTTGCGTGTCGCCGCCGAACACGTCGGGCAAAACGTCCGCGACTATCTTTCCGCCAAGCACATCACCGGCCCGTGGAAATCCGGGCAGCGCCTGCTCGTGGCGCTCAGCCCCAGCCCGCTGTCGGAATCCATGGCGCGCTGGACCCGGCGGCTCGCCGACAACTTGCAGGCGTCCTGGCTCGCGGTGTTCGTGGACACCGGGCGTCCGCTTTCGGACGACGAACAGTCGCGGTTGCAAAAAAATCTGGCCCTCGCCCGCGAACTCGGCGCGGAAGTCATCACCACCAGCGATCACGATCTGGTCGCAGGCATCCTGCGCGTCGCCCGGCAACAGAACGTGACGCAAATTGTCGCGGGCAAATCAACGGGCAACCGCGCGCTCGATCTCTTTCGCGGCGACTCGGTATTGAGCCGGCTGATTCGCGGCAGCGACAACATTGACATCTGCTGCGTGCGCGCCGAAACCGGCGACGCTGGTGTCGCCGCACCGCCGCCGCGCTGGCGGCTGAGTTCAGCCCCCCGACAGTATCTCGCCGCGCTCGGCGTCATCGGGGCTTCGACGTGTTTGAACTTCGCGCTGCAAAACCTGACCGGCCCGTACGCCTTGTCGCTGGTGTATTTGCTGGCGACAGTTGCGCTGGCATTGTTTGTCGGGCGCGGACCGATTTACCTCGCGGCGGCGGCAAGCGCGCTGTTGTGGAATTTCTTTTTTCTGCCGCCGCGCTACACATTTTACATCACGAGCTTTCAGGACGCGTTGATGTTTGGAATGTTTTTCGTTGTAGCCGTCACAATGGGACAACTCACCGCGCGGCTGCGCTTGCAACAGACGGCGGAACGCGAACGCGAAGAACGTGCAACGGCGCTTTATCTGCTCACGCGCGAACTCGCCGAGGGAAAAGATTTCACGGAGCTGCTCGGCGCGGTGATCCGGCAGATCGCCGAAGTGTTCAAGGCCGACGTGGCCGTGCTGCTGCCCGACACCGAGCGCAAGGTTGAACTGGTGCCCTACCCTTTCGGCACGCTCGAAATCTCGGAGAAAGAGGCGGGCGTGGCCGCGTGGGCGTTTCGCAATGCCAAGCCGGCAGGTCACGGCACCGACACGCTGCCTTCCGCGACGGCGCTCTATCTCCCGCTTGTGACGCCAACGGGTTGCGTGGGCGTCATCGGGCTGCGGTTGAAAAATGAGCGCGACCTTTCACTGCAACAACGCAACCTCCTGGAGAATTTTATCCATCAGATCGCCCTGGTGTTGGATCGTCAGCGATTGAGCGACGCCGACCAGACCGCAAAACTCCTTGAAGAATCGGAGCGCTTGAGCAAGGTGCTGCTCGATTCTATTTCCCACGAACTGCGCACCCCCATCGCCGCCATCACCAGCGCGGCGAGCGGGCTGGAGGATTTGATCGAGCGGGACAACCCGCCGTTGCGCCGCGCGCTGACCGGCGAGATTCGCGAAGCCAGCCGCCGGCTCAACCGGCTCGTCGGCAATCTGCTCGACATGACGCGGCTGGAATCCGGTCGCATGAAGCCGCGTCTCGAATGGTGCGACGTGGGCGATCTCGTAAACGTCTCGCTGCAACAATTGGAAAAGGAGCTGGCCGGGCATCCCGTCAGCGTTTCGCTCGCACCGCAACTGCCGCTGGTGAAAATGGATTTCGTGCTGATGGAGCAGGCGCTGGTGAATCTGCTGCTCAATGCCGCGCTGCATACTCCGTCCGGCACGGACATCCAGATCACTGCATCCGTCACGACCGACGAAATGGTCCTGGCCGTCGCGGACACCGGGCCGGGAATTCCGGCGGAAGCATTGCCGCAGATGTTTGGAAAATTTTACCGCGCGCCCGGCGCGCCCGCAGGCGGGAGCGGCTTGGGACTTTCCATCGTCAAAGGATTTGTCGAAGCTCACGGCGGACGGGTCACGGCGGGCAATCGTCCGGGTGGCGGGGCGGCATTTACGATTCATCTGCCGCTCGGAAAAGCGCCGCCGCCGCCGGAAGAATCCAAAGCATGAGCGAAGAGAAACCAACGGTCGCCCTCGTGATTGACGACGAAGTTCAGATTCGCCGGCTGCTGCGGCTCACGCTCGAAGCGCATGGCTACAAAGTTTTTGAGGCGGCGACCGGACAGGAGGGGTTGCTCGAAGCGGCACAACGTCGTCCGGAAATTGTGCTGCTTGATCTTGGCCTGCCGGATTTGGACGGCGTGACGATTCTAAAACGGCTGCGCGAGTGGAGCAAGGTGCCGGTGCTGGTGCTGTCCGTGCGCGACCGGGACGAGGACAAGATCGCCGCGCTGGATGCGGGAGCGGATGATTACGTGACCAAGCCGTTCAGCACCGGCGAACTGCTGGCGCGGCTGCGCGTCGCGCAACGCCATGTTTCCCCGGCGGCGGACCT